>NZ_BTGP01000012.1:0-110160 GCF_042854385.1 Erythrobacter sp. MTPC3 | reverse complement strand
GCGCAACGTCGTCGAGCGCATGTTCTGCCGGTTCAAGGACTGGCGCCGCGTCGCCACCCGCTTCGACCGCAACATCAAGACCTTCATGGCTACCATCGCCATCGCAGCCTTCGTCACGTGGTGGCTCTAATGAGTCCGGACCCTAATCCTTCGCGATCAATTGCCTGTAGCCACTACGCGCCATCCACCGTGCACGCTCGATATGCGCCGCGTGCATCGCGCGCGCTGCGTCTGGGTCGTCAGCGGGATCAAGGCTAAACACAAGTCGAACCACTTCGCGCCAATCCGCGCCTTCCGCAGCGGCATCAAGCAGGCGCAGATAGGTGACGAAATGCGCTTCATCATAGTCCGTGACGTGTTCGGACTGCGGCGGAACATCTTGCAAGGCAGGGGTCTCAGTCATGATCAGCTCGGTTTCGACTCGCTTGCTTTCGGGCTTGCTTTTAGCACGAAATCCTTCGCCACTCTTCGCTATGCCGCTTATCCCCAAACAGGTAATGCGATATTCCAGTTCAGGTTAACAGCGCGCACGACAAAAGCCGCTGAGTTTCAAAGCTTTTCGCGAAATCAGCACATACCTACTTTCATTCAGAGTATACTCCGTGGTTAAATACTCTGCAATCCCGCTCACTCGCCAGCATGACCCTGCGCGAGACCTTTGCTGCGAATTTGCGCCGCTATCGAAAAGCGGTCGGCCTGTCGCAGGAAGAACTTGCCCATCGCGCACAGATCGACCGGACCTATGTCAGCAGCCTTGAGCGTTGTCAGTATGCCGCAACGCTGGATGTGATCGAAAAGCTGGCAGTCGAGTTAGGTATTGAGCCTGCGGAATTGCTTGCAACTGCGGAAGGCGACAAACTGGCAACTTAGCGGGGTGTCCGCTTTGGGGCTGCGCACATGGCGTTCTCAATGGCAGATCTTGGGGTGGGAAGCGGATATTCGTGCCTAACCCATTTTCAATGATCACGACTCATTGGCGTCATCGATGTCCGGCAAATAAGACAGCAATTCGCCCGGCTCACATTCGAGCGCTAGGCAAAGACGGGCTAGGGTTGCAAAGCGGATGCCGCGAACCTTATTTGACCGAAATAGCGACAATTGCGTTTCGCTGAGGCCTACCCGCTGCGCGACCTCCTTTCCTGAAAGTCCACGCTGTTTAAGAACGCTGTCGAGTGTGACTTGCACTGGCATCACAGTATCTCGTCAAGTTCGGCGCGAGCAGCGGCGGCGACCCGGAGCGGGCGGCCCAGCACAAAAAGCAGCAAGCCCACACACCCGAGAGTGATGGCTGGGACGTCGAACCAGCCCCAGGCCGACGAATCAAGGAGAGCTTTCAAAATCAACGGCCGACCGAAAACAAACGCCATACCGCCAAGGAAGAGGCAGATTCCGAGACGCTCGAGTAAATTGCTGAGCGCAAGTTCCACGGCTTGTCCAACAGCAATCGCTTTGAAAGCCCTTTCAGTCATCCAAATCCCGCCGACGAAAAATAAAGACGGAAGGGTCGCGGCGAAATGTTGGATCTTCGCCTCCGCACTGCGTCCTTCGTCAAATAGAAAGAGGATGCTTAAACCCATCGCCAGCAAAACAAGCACAAGGACCCCAAGTGTGGCGTAGCGAGCTAGCCTCGCATTTCTAATTATCGACATCAGCGTCTCCAAGAATTTAACTAAGACTTAAATATCGATTTTAACCATTTAAGCAAGAGTTAAATTATGTGCATCCGCAAAGAGGCTGTCGCGTGCATCTGCAGGTGGCATCATCCCGAGGGTGAGGGGCAATAGGGTGCGGGGCATGAGATTAGCTCGACGTCAGCTTCTGGGTCGTTAGCAGACCGTCCGGTTTTGTCTGAAAAGTCGGATTAGCAGTCAGTCCGCTTCTGGCAAAATCCACGGCGCTGCTGAATGCCCGAAATTGGGGTGGGAACGCGACTGTCTGCTTCCAAATCTATGCGGAGCCAAAGCGGACGTAGTGTCCTCAATCTGCGTATGTCGGCTCACGACCAAGTTTCAGTCATTCAAACAGCTTGAAGTTCGCCCGACGCTTGGGGCCCCTATTAAGGGATTTGGCAACGCGACCTTGAATAACAAGCTGGAACCAGTCCCTTCTTTTAACTCACTGGCCAGACAATAGCTGGATGCGCCTTCTCTCAATTCGGCTGCGATCTTCCTCAGCGTCTTCGATGCGTCTTTGCGTCCGATCAAGGTCGCTTTGCTCCCTTTCGAGCTTGGCTTGAGCTCGTTCCAACCGCCGCTGTGCTTCGGTTACTTCTTCACGATCATCAAGAATGCGTGAACGCAGGTTCGCCAGACGCCTTTCAAGCTGTTCAGCATCGCGGTTGAGCCTTGCCCATTCGCGTTGCTGCCTCTCCGTCAAATCGGACGGCGCTTCGACGACAATAGAAGGAGCTTGGGGCTCTGCATCCTGCGCCGACGCGGGAGCGTTCACAATGAACAAGGCAGCAGAAAGAAATAGGAAACAGGGTTTGGTCGGCATGTCATTCCCCAATGAATTGAAACGAGAACGCATTGCTTGGAATCGGACGGTCTATCCGTCAAGCTACTCCCGCCTGGAGATAATCACTAGTCTTCGGGCATCCCCAGTATTTCTCGCGCTGAGCGAACGGTTGCCTCTTCGGCTGTCTCACACCCTTGTCCTGCCATATAGCCTTTAAGAAAGCTGCGCCTCGCAACACCTGCATAGACCGCCGCTTCCCAACGCTTCTCTTCCGCGTTCGCACCGGAAATCTGGCGAACAATCCCACGGAATGGAATCATCCCGCCGAGCACGTTTCCGCCGGTTCTTAGCCCGCGATTGATAAGTCCCGCGCGGTCCGCTGGTTGATCGGCATCGGGCCCAAGCACTTCATCAAGCCGTGCGACTTCTGTTCGCAGCGCTTCACACCCTTCAACCTCGTTTAGGTTGTATGGCTGGTCCTGCGCGAGCTGAAGAATGAGCGGGATTTCCTTGTTGCGAAGGTTGAGATCGCTGAGCGGCTGCGTCACCGCATCCACGGCGTCTTCGCCAACGCTATCTTTTCGTTCTCCGCTCTGCGCATGGGCAGTCGAACTCAACGCAAGTAGCCCAAGTGAGGCAGCGAGAGCTACGCCTCGAAGCATGCTCCCGCCGCCCGACTGCGATTGTCTTGACCCGAAAGGCACTATCCGCAGCCTTACTTCTTCGCTTCGGTCGGCTCGCCTTTTGGCATCACCGATGAAATTGAACGAGAGACCTTGCCCGCGAGATCGCGAGCACCGTCAATTGCCTTGTCCCCAAGCTCTTTCGCCTGGTCAGCCAATTCGTCCGTATCGATATTGGCGGCGCGTTCGCGCAGCTCGGCAACCTTATCCGCACCTTCTTTGCGCAGCGCGCTGATATCAACCGACGTGACACCTTTGCTGATGCGCTCGATGGTTTCATTCGCTTTTTCGCGCGCATCGTCTGCTGCATTTGAAAGCCGCTCGCCGAGAGAGGCAGGTGCTTCGGGAAGCGGGCGCGCGAAGTCTTCTGCGATAACACTCAGCATTTCGGTGAGCTGCTTTGGTTTTACCTTTGCAGAACGCGACGCGGCAAGCAACGCATCGCTCAAGGATGCTTTGCGCCCTGCAAGACTGGCAAAGAAGGCCTCGCCAAGCTGTTTCGCCTTCTCGGGCGGCAGGTATAGGCGGGTCGACAGCGCGTGAATGTCAATGATCGGCTTCGTCTCTGATGATTTAGGCATGAGATTCTCCATTGTGCTTTTTGATTTTGACTTTCGGAACGGCAGCCTTTGCGCGGGTCACGACGCGCTTGAGGTCTTCCTTGCGGGTGAGGCAAGCAATCTCGCTCGTCGTGAAACCCATAAACGCGATTCCGCCGTGAACGAGGAAATGGATAATGTCGGGACGCTCGATCATGGCGACCGCAAAGGAAGCCAAACCTGCGAAGAACATCATGGTTGCAGCGAACCGAGCGGTTGCACGGTTCCGGGTTGCGATGCTGAGCGCGAGGAGCGATCCAACGGCAACCCAAAGAACGGCAACGCTATCCCCGAGCATATTTGTCGGCAGACCCGTAAGGTCTGAAACGTAGGACGGGGCTACGAGTTGGATGATGCCAAGACCTGCAATCAATACTGAGCTCGAGAACGCTGCATGATCTACCGCAAAGCCGCATTTCGGGTTTGAAACACTTTTGGCATTGATCTGCGATACATGGGCTTTCTTGGCCATCGTCTCTCTCCTTGGTTGGTGCGCCCGGTCACGGGCGCACCGCACTACTCTCCCTGTTCTTTCGTTTTGCGGGCTTCTTCTGCATGCGCTCTTGCGAAATGCAGTTCGCGCTTGAGCTCAGCCTTGTCGGTCAAGCGGGCAAGGCCGCTATTGACCAAGCCAACAAAGGCAACCGCGCCGTGGATCAAGAGCGGTATCGGATCGGGTGAATTGAGGATCGTCACCGCGACCGCCGTCAGTCCTGCGACTAGCAGGAACTCAGCAGCAAAGATCGTCACCACGCGCATCCGAAACAGACCACCCACTGCCAGAATGGCACCGAATGCAATCCATTGTACTGCGAGGATCATCCCGGCTGTGCCGCTCTCGATCCCTGTCAGGGGTGTTGCGAAGAGCGGCGTTACGAGCTGTGCAATCCCTAGTCCGACAACCATTACAGCACTCGCGGCTGCAATGTGATCTACGGCACCGCCGGATTTGCTCACCTGCGCTGACGTCTCAACGAGGGGGTAAATTTTGTCGCGCTTCGCAAACATTTTTTCTCTCCTCTCAGTCCTTTCTTACCGGCGTGCCTGGCGCTGGCTTGCGCGTTCTGCATCGGCCATCATCGCGCGGCCTTCGTCGATCTTAGCCTGGGCCTTATCGACCGCTTCTTGTGCATTGGCCTGGCGACGCTGCACTCGGCTCAATTCACGGGCACCTTCTTCGCTGCGCTCTTCGAAGCGCTCCCAATCCTTCGCGGTTTCTTCGACCTGCTTTGCCCAGTCGCGTGCATCACCGGGGTCGGTAAAGAACGGACGAGCGGTCAGGCTCTCGAAAGATTGACGAGCATTGTCAGCACGGTCACGCGAAGTGTCACGCTTGTCCTGTGCTTCGACAACGGCTGCGCTGTAGCGAACGAGGTCACGCTGAGCGCCTTGTAGGTCACGCAGACCTTCGGCTTCGCGGCTGTTGCCACGATCCCAGGCACGCTGGTGCTCGGCAGAAACGATAATCTCAGCGCCGGTCTGCTGATCTTGCGCGAACGCAACCTGCGGGGCTGCGAGCGAAGCAAGAGCAAGGCCGGATGCAATCACAAAAGTCTTCATCGGGTATCTCCTTCGATTTGATGGAGAGCCGTCTAATCCTGATTTTAATTCTTGAGAAACGCGATTGTCAGAAGTTTATTTTCGTATTATCCGAATTGAATGGATATCACGACCTTTCAAACCTTCCTCGCCGCTGCTGCCACAGGTAGCTTTTCTGGCGCTGCGCAGCGCGTGAACGCATCTCCCTCAAGCGTGACCGAGCGCATAAAGCAGCTTGAGTATCGGCTTGGCACTAGACTTTTCATTCGGGACAAGCGCGGCTGCCAGCTCACACCTGCGGGCGAGAAGTTCATGGCACCCGCGCGCCAAGCTGTGCGAGCTTGGGAAGTTGCACGGCATGAGGTCTCCTTGCCCGATCGCTTTGAACGCTCGCTTTCGTTCGGCGGACAATACTTCCTGTGGGATCGTTTGCTTCTCGGATGGTTAGACGACGTACGCGCAAGCATTCCCGATCTGGCGCTGCGCGTCACTGCCGGTGCTTGGGCGAGGCTCAATCGGGACTTGGCTGAGGGCGAGCTGGATATGATTGTCGTCCATGATCCGGTCTTTCGCCGCGATATCAGCGCGGAGCGGTTGTTCGAGGATCAGCTCGTCCTCGTGAGCGCAGGCGATCCAACGAACTGGAAGGAGGACTTCGTTCGCATTGATTGGGGCCGCTCATTGGGGCTTGAGATCGCTTCTCGCCTCGGCATTGCCCCCGAAACCGGCTTAGTGCTCGATCTTGGTCAGCGTTCGGCACGTTGGCTGATCGCCAACATGAAATCGGGCTATATGCCTGAGTATCTCGTGGCACCTCTTCTTCAGGCAGGCGACTTGAGTATCATCGAAGACGCGCCAAGTTTCGATTTTCCGGCCTATGTCTGTTGGCGAGATGATATGGATGCAGAACTTGCTGCTGAAGTTGTGCTTTCCTTCCAAGAAAATGCGCCGGAATTGAGCTGAATTGCCAATCGGTAAAATTAACGGTTAGAGGATAAGCCCATGACTGAATGGCTTAACTCAATGGAAGGCTGGCTGAGCCATCCGCTCATCGCAGATTTTGGAACGGCGCTTATCGCGGTTGTCCTCGGGCTCGTCCTCATCCGCATTTTGCAGGGCTTTGCCGTGCGCTCGATTGCGCAGACAGATACGCGATATCGGGTGCGCAAATTCATCGGGTTGGTAGGCTACGTTGTTCTCGTCCTGATTCTGATTTCCATGCTCAGCACCCGTCTTGGACAGCTTTCGGTGATTTTCGGTGTAGCTGGTGCCGGAATCGCCTTTTCACTCCAAGAGGTCATTGCCAGTATCGCGGGCTGGATCGCCATTTCATTTGGCGGCTTCTATCGTCCTGGTGATCGCGTGCAGGTAGGAGGCATCACGGGCGACGTGATCGACATCGGCATGCTACGCACAACCATCATGGAAACCGGCGGTTGGGTGAACGGCGACAATTACAACGGACGTATCGTGAAGGTCGCCAATAGCTTCATCTTCAAAGAGCCAGTCTACAACTATACGGGCGATTTCAACTTTTTGTGGGACGAGTTCAGCGTCCCAGTGAAGTATGGCTCTGACTGGAATCTGGCGCAGAAAATGATCGAAAAGGCTGTTTCCGAACATACTAAGGCATTCGCAACCGATTCCGCCGAAGAATGGAAGGGTATGGTCAAGAAATACCTCATCGAGGAAGCCAGCACCGCGCCGAGCGTGACATTGTTTGCGGATGAGAATTGGATCACATTCACTGCACGCTATGTCGTCGATTTCCAAAGGCGGCGCAGCACCAAGGATACGATCATGCGCTCAATTCTTACCGCCTTCGAAGGAAGCAAAGGCAAGGTCGAATTCGCAGGCGCTGCAATTGAAATCACGGGCATGCCGAAGCTAGAAGTCGAAAGCGTCTCCAAGCGCTAGGAGTGTTCGTTCCTGCTCAAAGCTCGAACAGAAGCACGCGGCATTTTGTCATCGCTTGCTACCAAGAGGACCTCAGCTTTCACCCCAGTCTAGGAAAGAACGGGCTTCCGCAAACTGCGTCCGCTTTTGGCAGGAAAGGCGTGTCGCCTTAATGTCTGAGATTGGGTCGTTTGCCGACAGTCCGCTTTTATCTGAAAAGCTCGGATAGCTGCCTGTCCACTTTTGGTGAAATCGACCGACCATCTGAACGGCGCGTATTGGGGTGGGAAGCGGACATTATGTCTTTGTGGTAGCGAATGCTGCGACTGCTGTTCCAGCCCCCTCCAGTATGGGGGTCGCAAAGGGCTGCTCAGCGATCTCATTCGATTTACTCGCCTTTAAGCAAGCGCCGGCTAAGTTGCTTTAATTATTGCAAATTCGATTGGAGTTATCACAATGCCAGCGAAACTGGGGCATCTTGTCGGAGGACGTTTGCCCTCGGCCGCAAGACATCAGGCAGGCAGGGTTTTCCGAACGGAACGGCAACTAAGATCGCTGTGTTGCGCTAAAAACACTGGATTGGCTCTAGCTTTGATCGCGGCGATATCAGCGTGCGACGCTACCGAGCCTGATCACATGATCGACTGGCGTGACCATGCAATCAACGTGCGAGTTGGT
Source organism: Erythrobacter sp. MTPC3 (assembly GCF_042854385.1). NCBI lineage: Bacteria > Pseudomonadati > Pseudomonadota > Alphaproteobacteria > Sphingomonadales > Erythrobacteraceae > Erythrobacter > Erythrobacter sp. MTPC3. The sequence goes on along the minus strand of NZ_BTGP01000012.1, from coordinate 102,308 downwards.
GACGCTGTCTTTGAGCTCGCGCCAGGTAGGGCTTACTCTGTGGGAGATCTCACCGATGAAGAGATCAATTCTTCGATCGCGAATGGCCTTGGAAGGCGTGCCTCGCCGCTATCTGTTCGGGACATTCGCGTCGGAATGAAAAATGAAGACACGGGAGGCCTCAAATATGACGTGACTGTCACAAAGCTGCAAGGACACTTCTATGCTGGCGAAGCGACGAACCTTCTTCATAGTATATCGGAGATTTCAGAACTTTCCTTTGCGCTTCATGCAATTGACGTGCTCGACGAGGAAATACAAAATGATGTGACCGTTCGTTTCAACGACGGCACCTCGCAACATGTGCCAGTAACCTGCCGCGCTCAGCACCTTCCTCAAGCGCGCCGCGTTGTAATCTGCTCTGATCTGCGATTAGCCTATCGCGATAATTTGCTGATAGTGAATCCTAGGAGCGGGACGCTCACAGAAGCACTGCAAAATTATTCCGATGCCCTAAGTCTGATCTCAAACATGCAACATAACCAGTGAAGCGGTGTTGGCCGTAGCAACTATTATCTCGTCTGCGGTGGCGGTGTTGGGAGAGCACAAATTAGCCGAACGGCCTTTAACATTAAGTCGACGTGGGTGAGGGTGCAGCTTCAAAAGAAAAGACTTCTGGTAATCGGAGCGACGCACGTTGCTGCGTGTCCGCAAATGGGTCGCAAGCCGAATGTCGCCTTTCTGCCCTGCAGGATCAAAAGCGGACCTTTCACGAATGAAGCCCCGCCCGGCGTTTGCCGGGCGGGGCAGCCTTGCGGCGATTATTCGCCGTTTCCCTTGCGGCTGCGGGTCCAGATCAGGCTGAAGTTCTCGCCATCATCTTCGGCGAAGAGGTTCGCGTAGATCGGAGCGACGAAGCTCGGATCGTCGAGCTTGACCGAGAGGTAGTCGCGGCCTTCCTGGCTCTGCTTGCTCCAGGCGGCACCAATTTCGGCGCGGCCGACGAAGACCCGGTGCGAGGGAGCATTCTCGCTTGCCTGTTCGGTTTCGGCGACGATGCGCACATTTTTCTGCTGCACGCTCATGGTGACGATCTCGCCCTTGTAGCCGGTGCCCGTGGTGGTGAAGTTGCCGATATTGGCCATGATGATATTCCTTTCGCTTTGGTTCGAACCTGCGCCCATCGCAGCCTCGATGGCCAGACGAGGGCGGTTGTGTGGGGCGGGCGCATCTCGTCAGGGACCGCAGCGATAAGCGAAGGACGGCAGCGGGAGCGGCTATTTTGTATCGCGATGCAAAGGGCACCCCGGTGCCCGGCGGAAAATAGCTGGTCCCGCGCCGTTGCGCCCCAAAGCCCCGCAAGGGCGAAGCCCGTCCGCCGCCAGAAAGGCCATGCACGAGGCAGCAGGTGGGGCAGGTGACGCCATGCGAAAACGGCAGATCAGGACACCAATCGGCTTGCTTGCCTTTTTACGGGCTCACATTGGTCAAGAAGTGATCGCCATGTGGGGTGCCGCAGGATCCCGGCATTGCTGTCAGTGAACATCAGGCTCGCAAGTTGACCCGCAAGCGTTTCGGATCAGCGACCATCGGTGCTGGTAGCCAGTTGGGCCATGTCAGCGCTTGATCGAGGACGAGCCGGTTCCGACAATCGCCCAGTCCGGCAAGCGGCTTACACCCATGATGGCGGGTTCGGCGATGGGGTAGCGCCACCGCGAACGGTGAGCCAGCGCAGCGCCGCTGCGCTTCCAATCAACATGGCTGCCGCGAGGCTCAGCCCCTGGACGATCAGGCCATCGGGGAGCAAAGCAAGCGCAAGACCATGCGCCGCATGATAGCCCGCCACTCCGCCGCACAGGCCGAAGCCCGCAACCGGCACGAGTCGCAAAACAGGGGAGCGCGCACCGGCGAGCAGATGGGCGGCGACCAGCAGCAGTGTGGCAGCAGCCAGTCCGGCACAGGCCGCAAGCGTCCAGCCCGCCCCGCTGGCAAAGGTCCACCAAGCAATGGTCCCGCCGCACCAGAGCGGCAGGGCATAGAGTGAGAGCGAATAGAGCAGGCGCGCTGCCAGCACGGCAGCGATGAGCACGGTGAGGGCGGCAATGACAATCATGAGGCGTCCTTTCATGGCGACTATTCGCCGGACGCACCTCCCGACCTCCTCCACGGTGCTTTTTCGATGGCCGTCCAATACAGCCAAGCGCCCCGCTGCACAATGCGGGCAAGGGGATCATCCCGCTGCCCGCAATGCAAAAGCGCTGGGTCAGGCCGCGAGCGGCTCGGCCTCCGGCGCGTCTTGATGGTCGTCCGAAGCGGCTCCCGCGCCTTCCGCTTCGTCCTCCTCGCCTTCGACCAGCCACTCCGCGCGCTTCGCAGCGGCTACGCTCGGCACGCCGCCACGCGATGTATAGGCAGCAGGCGGGAAGGCCATCCAGCGCGGCACCCAGCGCTCAACCTTGGGCCGCTCGTTCGCGCCGGTCAGATGATCGGAGATAAGGCCTTTGAGGGTCGCGCCTTTCTCGGTAGCATTGGCGGTGGCCACTGCCTCACCGCCGACCTCGCCAAGCAGTGCAACCATCACCTCCTTGTCGCGCAGCAGACCGAAGAAGGCTTCGTCGGCCTGCCAGCAATCGGTCATATTCACGCCCATTTGCTGGCCGCAATATTCGACGGCCTCGCTGCCGATGGCGAGCGTTTCGGCCATGACCAGTGCGAGCACCTGCATGACCTCGCCATCTTCCAGCTTGAGCAGCCGGTGCAGGATCGGAACAAGGTCACTGCCGTAGCGGTCCTGACACAGGGCCTCGCGGCTTTCTTCGAAGCCCAGCAAATCGAGCATGGTGCGGCGGCGCTCGGCGAGCGCCTTGGTCGCGGGGCTGGCGGCAAGGCTCTCCGCAATATTCTCGTTGCGGCTTGCTGTATCGGCGGGGCGGATGCTCCACAGCGGCGAACCGGCAATCGCATGGGCGACCATGACGCGCAGCGCCAGCGACGGCGCGGTCGAGAGCCGCTCGCTCACCGCCGCATGGCGGTGGAGGTCGATATAGCTTGCCAGCGTCGAGGTCAGTTCGGGCCGCGCGGGCTTGGTGTCCCCGTCCTCGCCGCGCGCACGGCGCTCCGCCGCCTGCGCTTCGCGGCGACTGATAAAGCCTTCGTGGAACACCGCCTCGCCATTGGCGCGGCACTGGATATAGACGCGCCCGCCCTTGCGCTTGGAAGCGTGTTCATACTCCCAACTGGCAAAATGCTCGCTCGGCGGGACGATCACGACATCGGCCCAGCCTGCTTCGAGATATGCGGCCTTGCGCGCATCGACTGCGGCCATCTGCGCGGCCCAGAAGGCATCGCTGTCTGCAAAATAGCCGTCCTCGCCAAACAAATCGGCAACGATCTGGCCAGAATAGCTATCAAGGTCAAACAGCGCGACAGCGGTCGCAATCGACGCGCCGCCAAACAGCCAGCCCTTCAATTGACTGCCGCGCGGGGCATAGGCTTCTGCATCCTCGAACAGCGCCAGCCATGCCTTTTGCTGCGCCTTGCTGGCGAGCGTCAGATGGCGGACGGTCGCGGCATCCACTTCCTCGGCGCGGTAGGCCTCGCGGATGCGGGGCAAGAGATTGCCGAGCGCAAGGATGCGCTTCACCTGCAATTCGGTAAGCGCGAAGGTCGCGGCAATATCCTCGACGGTCCGGCCTTCCTTCACAAGGCGGGTGAAGCTTTCCCACTGGGTGACCTCGTCAGGGTCCTGCCGCAGCAGGTTCTCGATCATCGAGATTTCGAGCGCTTCGGCATCATCACCCTCGCCGATGACGATGCACGGCAGGCGGCGCTCCTCGCCGCATTCCTTGGCAGCTTCGACGCTCGCGAAATAGCGGCGCTTGCCTGCCAGTATCTCGAAATGATCGGGTTTGCCATTTGCCCGCACGAACAGCGGCGAGAGCACACCGCGCGCCTTCACCGAAGGCAAGATGTCGCTGATATCGGGGGCCTTGCGCCCGCGCCGCATATTGATGGGGGAAACCGAAAGACGGTTCAGCGGAATATGGTCGATTTGCATGGTAAATACTCCTGTCTACTCTCTCTTGGATAGGATGGCCCCGCCCTCCGGTCGGGGGGCTTGGGAGGCGGAAGGCGGGGCCGGTGTGTCCCGCATCGAAGGGACGGATCCGATGCGGGCATCATCCGCCGCTTGGGGCTACGGCGGTGAACGGCTGCGCTCCTGCTCTCTGGCGCGTGCCAGCGCTGCTGCCGCACGGGTCAAATGGTCGGGGTGCTCGGTGATCTGGCCGCAATGCCGCGCCGCCTCGGCATAGGCCGAGAGCGGATGCTCGGCGGCAAAATGCACATCGCGCTCGATTGTGAGGCCCAGTGGCAGGCGCACCGAGGCGATTTCCGACAGGCTTGCGCAGCCCAGTTCAGGGAACCCGAAACCAAGATCGCACAGGCCGAACAAAGTATCGCCGTCGCTGCCGAGTTCGCTGAACAGCCAGGTCGCCGCGCCCACAGGATTGAAGAATTTGACGAGGGGCACATGGTCGGCCTCGCAAAGGCCATTGGCCAGCAGCCGCTTGCGAAGGGATTGGGTGAGAAGGTCCATCGCAGCGTCTCCGGTCAGAACATTTCGAGCTGGTTGCGGGCGTTCATGTCGAACAGCCCATGATTGGCGGGGCGCTGACCCTTGCGGGGCAGCAGCGGCGCATTGGCGAGAACGCCAAGCCGCTCGCCCAGCGTGACCGGCGCAACGCCGGGCACGAGCGTCTGCGCACCGGCCTCGGTTTGCTCGGCTTCGAAGGCGCGCGGCGGTGCATTGGGGTCAGGTGTCCTGCTCATGCTGCCTGCTCCTGTTCGATGGATTGACACTGCAGCAGGAACTCGGCGGACTTGCTCGCCTGACTGGCGGCGCGGAAAATTGCGCGATTGTCGGCGCGCAGCACTGCCAGCCAGCTGCCAAGATAATCGGCATGGCGCACGGTCGGTTCGATGCCGAGCGCAGCGCACAGGAAGGCCGAGGCCAGTTCGGCAACCAGTTCTTCGCGGGCATAGGGCGCGGAGCCGAACCGTCCGGTCTGGTCGCGGGCCAGCCGCGAGCCGTGACCGGTCCAGTGGCCCAGCTCGTGCAAAGCGGTGCGGTAATAGTCGATCTGGTGATGAAAGGCGGGCTGCGGCGGCACCATCACGAAATCGCCGGATGGCGAATAGTAGGCCTGCGCCCCGCCAATCCGGAAATCCGCGCCCGTTGCGGTAATGAGGTCTTCGGCAGCGCGGTGCAATTCGCGCTCGGGCAGCGGCGCTGGCTGCGACACCAACCCTTCGGGCAGGCCATCGCATTGCGCGGCATTAAACACGGTAAAGCGTTTGAGGAAGGGTATCGAGCGCGCATCTTCGCCGCTCTCGACCTGCTCGCGCTCATCCTTCGGGGTGAAGCGGTCGGCATAGAACACGGTGCGCCCGCGCTCGCCCTTGCGGACGCAGCCGCCAGCGGCCAGCGCTTGCCGAAAGGTCAGCCAATCCTGCGAAGGATAGCCGCCCTCGATCACCGCGCCCCACAGGACCAGCACATTGATTCCCGAGTAAGCCCGCTTGGTCACCGCATTGCATGGCAGGCCGGGCGAGGCCTTGGCCTTGCTCCAAGGCCTGACCCAAGGAAACACGCCGTCCTCAAGCTGGGTTACGATTGTCTGCGTGACCTCGTCATACAGCGATGCGCGGGACCCATTCCCGCGGGCGGCGCTGCGCGCCGCCCCTCTACGCTTGCCACCTGCACTGCCTTTTGAAACTTTACGCGCCATCGCCCTTCTCCCGAACAGCCCAAATCCGCACACCGGCCCCCGGAAGGGGCGGGGTGGGCGGTGACAGCGACCAGAAAGGTGCGGTTCGGACAGCCGCACCCGCATGAGGCAATTGGCTGACCGTTCAGCCGGTCGGAAAAGGGCTGCAATGCAATGGAAGACCCGGTCCCTTCAGGGCCGGGTTGCGGCTGGCCGAACCGTGCCCAGACGGGAGCACCGCCCACCCCGCCGCTTTCGCGGGCCGACACCAACAACGCCGGCGCGCAGTGTTTGTTGCGTGATTCCCGAGCCGTGAAATGTCCCATTTCACTCGAAATCACGCCCGCGCGCCGTCCGCAGCAACCTGCTCATGCCGTGAATCGGTGCCGAGCGACCAGCGAGGTTCTCAAGACAAGAAATGCGCACCCTGAATGGAAGCGTGTGGTGCCAGTCTCAGGATCGGCCGCCTGGGCGGGGCCTGTCGTCCGGCAGGCCGATCCTCATGACAATGTAAGCTGCAATCAGAGTTCGCGCGGGGCCTAAGACAGGAATGCCGCGCCCTCAGGAGCAGGCCGAAGGCCTGCGGGACAGAGCGCGTCATCAGCCCCGCTCCGCTTCCCGGGGCGTTGCGGGGTGTCCCCGCAGAAGGGGTAGCAGGAGACAGCGAAGCGGCTCCGGCTCAGGGGAAGACCTTCCCCCGCTCCAACGCAAAGATCGACCCATGCCTACACTCCGAAACCGAACGCCCGCAATTCACTGGTCTTCAACATGTTGTCCGCAATTGAGAGATTTAGCTCGTCGATCTTCTAATCTGCTTGCGACGCCGGCCCGCTGTGCACCGCCGATCGCTCGGCTAGTTTCATCGTTACCAATGGACTATCACCTTCACGGTCAGCCGATCGCTTTTTGGAGGACTGTCTCGATCCGGGTCTGCGATTGCCGTCATTGGTCTAGTCCTAGTTTTGGGCATGATGTCACCGATGGTGATGGAACAAGGTGTGACCAGCTAGATAAGACGGCTGTTCGGAAACAAGAACGGCGAAGACCAGTCGCATCTCGCACAAGCCCAGGGGGCGGCGAGCATAGACGTCGATGACGATCGCTATGGAGCGAACCTCGGACTAAGATTTGTTCGTCGTCTCGATCATTGAATCTTACTCTCAGGAGCACGGTTCTTCGGCAATGCTTTAGCAGTCCAGCTGATCATCAACATTGCCAACAGATTGCTTGCAAAGAGGTTGTTGGCGCATTAGTAGCTTGGGCTATGCGCCAATGGCTCGGTCTCGTTTTGCTTGCCATCACACTCGTTTCCCATGGGGGATTCTCGGGTGCGATTGCGCATGCGGAGCAGGTCCATAGTCATGAATCGGGCAGCTCGCATCATTCCCCGACACCCGTCGAGGGAGCCCGTGAGATCAACTCCCTGGCTGCCGAAACTCCGAATTCCGGAGAAATTGCTCCACACGCTTCCCCCCATAGCCATACAACGGTCGGCCTTCCCGAAAGTGCTTCGCCATTGACGGCGTTTCTGTCAGCGCGTTCCCTTCCGCGGCCTGGGGACATAATGGCGTTGATCGGTAGCGAAGCCGCGCCCCTTACAGAACCGCCATTAGCCTGAACGCACAATCTTAGCGCCCGGAATCCCGGGTTGCGCCATAGGTTTTGAAGTTCAGGAGTTTCTAAAATGAACGCGATTTCGCGTGCCGCCTTGCTGGCGGTCACGGTCATGTCGGCGAGCGCGGCTCAGGCCCAATCGCTGACCCTGGAAGATGCCGTACGTCAATCGGTTTCGAGTTCCCCGCAAGGTGCTGCAACAGCGGCGCGGATCGAGGGGCTGGAAGCAAGTCGAGCAGCTGCGGATACCAGACCATCACCCACGGTCGAGGGAACTATCGAGAATATCGGAACGGGCGGTTTCAACCAGTTCCAGATCGACGGTACGTATAATCAACGTATCGAGCGAGGCGGAAAGCGCCAGGCGCGGATCGAACTCGCCGAAGGTGAGATCGGCATCGCGCAAGCTGAGGCCTTGATTCGGCGTCTGGACCTCGCACGACAGGTGCAGGAACTCTACGTAGAAACGCAGATCGCTGCGCTAGATCTGGAACTCGCACGCAGCCGGGTGGAGATCGCGGCTGCGCTTCAAGCCGAGGTTCAGCGCCGTGTGGACGGCGCTCGTGATCCCCTTTTTGCGGGAACCAGGGCGAGGACCGAGCTGGCTGAGGCTGAGGTCGATCTTGAGCTGGCAGAACACGCTCTTGATGCTGCCAAAGCTCGCCTCGCATTGTTGGCAGGTGTTGAACCAGCAGCGCTCTCGGTCGTCACTGAGGGATTTCTTGAAATGGAGGCGCTTGGCGTTGACCTGCAAGAGCTTCCCTCGATCGATCTCGCCCTATACGAAGCGAGACGCGAGCGTGCGGATGCCAATTATCGTCTTCAGCAATCCTACAGCCGTACTGATCCCACCGTCTATGCTGGCCCGCGCGTCTTCGGGTCGGGCGACGTAGCTGTAGTGGCCGGGTTCTCACTGCCGCTGCCCAACCGCGCCTTGAACCGTGCAAATATCGATCGGGCAGCGGCTGAGCAGCGGCAGGTGGAAGCAGATTTGGCCGTCGAACGCTTTCAGCGTCAGCGCGAAGTCGCTCTCGCTGGCGAGCGCGTCGAGGAGGCCCGGCATGAAGCCGAGGCAATTCAAAGCCGAGTGATCCCCGGCGCCGAACAGACATTGCGCGAAGTTCGCGCAGGCTACAACCGCGGCGGCTTCACCTTTCTCGACGTTTCGACTGCGCAGACTGCGTTGCACAATGCACGCGTCCGCTTCGTCGAAGCTCTTTCCGAATATCACGTGGCGAAAGTCGAACTCGACCGGCTCACCGGCCGTTTCGCCGACCTCGTTGGGGGAATTTAAGATGCGCAAAACTTACATTTTGATAGCAGCCCTGCTGGCCACACCGCTGGTAGCCTGCGGACAATCAGGCAGCGAAAGCGAAGTCTCGGAAGGCGCAGAAGCAGCGGCTGGCGACTATGAGCGCGGTCCTCACAATGGTCGCATGCTCCGGGATGGTGATTTCGCCATTGAGCTTACCGTGTTCGAAGATGGCGTACCGCCCGAGTATCGGCTTTATGCGTATCGTGATGGCGAGCCGGTCGATCCGGGCACTGTCCGCGCACGCGTCATGATAACGCGTCTCGACGGTGAAAAAACAACCTTCGAATTCGAACCGCAGGAGGACTTTCTGCGCGGCCAGGGTGTGCTTGTCGAGCCACACAGTTTCGATGTTGTGGTTGCGGCCAATGTTGGTGACGAACAGCACCGTTGGACTTTTGAATCCTACGAAGGCCGTGTGACTATCTCGGATGAAGCTGCGCGTGCTGCCGGTATCGAAACCGAAACAGTCGGCCCGCAGCAGGTCGGTGAGACGATAGAGATCATCGGTCGGGTCGAACTCGATCCGTCGGGTAGTGCGGAAGTCGGCGCAAAGTATCCCGGCCCTGTCATGTCCGTCCATGGCAACGTCGGTGATCGCGTCACGAGAGGCGCATTGCTGGCCCGGGTGGAGAGCAGTTACTCGCTTCAGACCTATTCGATTTATGCGCCGATTTCCGGGGTTATCACAGAGCGCAACACCAATGTCGGCGACATCGCAGACAGTGATCCCATGTTCGTCATTTCGGATCCGTCGCGCACGGTAGCCACCTTCCCCATCTTTCCGCGTGACATCGAGCGCGTGCGGCCGGGTCAGCAAGTTCTTATCCGGGGCTTGGAGGGGCAAAGGGCGCAAGGGTCGACGATCCGCAGCTTCCTGCCTTTGGCGGAAGTGAGCAGTCAGGCCGTTACGGCACGCGCGCCGCTGATGAACCGAGATGGTTTCTGGCGACCGGGCATGGCCATTCGCGGTCTGGTGTCGGTCGACCAGCGCTCGGTTCCGATGGCTGTCCGAACCGATGCAATCCAGCAGTTCCGAGATTTCCGAGTCGTTTTTGCGAAGATCGGCGAAACCTACGAGGTCCGTATGCTGGAGCTGGGTCAGGAGGGCCCCGAATGGACCGAGGTCATCAGCGGGATCGAGCCGGGGACCGTCTACGCAACCGAGAACAGCTACGTGATCAAAGCCGACATCGAGAAATCCGGCGCGAGCCACGATCACTAGGGGGCGCCAGAACATGCTTGAACGGATCATCCTGCTGTCGATCAAACAGCGTTTCGCAGTCCTTGCCGCGGTCATTCTGCTGGCGGCCTTGGGCATCTACAATTTCGGTCGGCTCAAGATCGACGCCGTCCCGGACATCACTAACGTCCAGGTGCAAATCAACACCTCGGCACCCGGCTTCTCTCCGCTGGAAGCGGAACAGCGGATCACCTACCCGGTGGAGACGGCCATCGCCGGTTTGCCGGGGCTCGAATACACACGTTCGGTATCGCGCTACGGTCTGAGCCAGGTCACGGTTGTATTCGAGGACGGGACCGATATCTTTTTCGCGCGTCAGCTGGTGAATGAGAGGCTACAAAGTGTCCGCTCGAGCCTACCCGAAACCGTCGAACCCGAGTTGGGCCCGATCGCAACCGGGCTGGGCGAAATCTTCATGTACACCATCGAGGCCGAGCAGGGCGCGGTCAAATCGGATGGCTCACGCTACACGCCGCAGGATTTACGTACCCTTCATGACTGGGTGGTCAGGCCGCAACTGCGCAACGTCCCCGGTGTCACCGAAGTCAATTCGGTGGGTGGCTATCGCAAGCAATATGTCGTTGCACCCGTTCCCACCCGGCTCGCAGGCTTCGGCCTCACCGTTGAGGATGTGATCGAGGCGCTGGAAAGCAACAACGCCAATGTCGGTGCCGGTTACGTCGAGCGTTCGGGATCGCAATATCTCATTCGCGTGCCAGGACAGGCTGAAGACCAAGGCGATCTTTCCGGGATCATCGTCGCCTGGCGCGAAGGCGTCCCAGTACGGATCGCGGACGTCGCCGACGTCAGCATCGGCTCCGAAATTCGCAATGGCGCAGCTACCAAGGATGGGCAGGAGGTCGTGCTCGGCACGATTTACATGCTCGTCGGTGAGAACGCCCGCGATGTGAGCATTGCGGTTGCCGAACGTCTGGAGGAAGTAAATCGGTCGCTGCCCGGAGGGGTGATTGCCAACACGGTCTACGACCGGTCCAAACTGGTCGATGCAACTGTCTGGACAGTCGAGAAGAACCTCGCCGAAGGCGCGCTGCTGGTTATCGTCGTGCTGTTCCTGCTGCTCGGCAACATCCGGGCGGCACTAATCACCGCCGCCGTGATCCCGCTGTCCTTCCTGATGACGATCACTGGCATGGTCGAACGAAATATATCGGGCAATCTGATGAGCCTTGGCGCGCTCGACTTCGGGCTGATCGTCGATGGAGCGGTGATCATCGTGGAAAATTGCCTCAGGCGGTTCGGAGAGGCGCAACATTCGCTGGGCCGATTGCTCAATCGGGAGGAACGGTTCAAACTCGCCTCGTCGGCCTCGGCAGAAGTCATTAAGCCGAGCCTGTTCGGAATCCTGATCATAACGATCGTTTACGTTCCGATTTTCGCGCTCGAAGGCGTCGAGGGCAAGACCTTTCACCCTATGGCGCTGACCGTCGTAATTGCTCTGACAGCAGCCTTGCTGCTGTCTCTGACCTTCGTTCCTGCAGCCGTGGCGACTTTCGTTACCGGACGTGTCGAGGAGAAAGAGAACCGGATCATGCGCGTCGCCAAATCGCGCTATGTCCCCATGCTCGACTTCGCCATGCGCAAGCGCAGGCTCGTCCTAGCGGCTGCCACAGGTTTGGTCGTCCTGAGCGGTTTTGCAGCAACACGCCTGGGTTCGGAATTCATCCCGAACCTCGACGAAGGCGATATTGCGCTCCACGCGCTGCGAATACCAGGCACCAGTCTGTCGCAGGCCGTGTCGATGCAAGGCGCATTGGAAGAGCGGATCAAGGCGTTCCCCGAAGTCGAAACCGTCTTCGCCAAGATCGGCACTGCAGATGTCGCCACTGATGCGGTTCCGCCTTCCGTTGCGGATACCTTCATCATCATGAAGCCACGCAGCGAATGGCCCGATCCGCGCAAACCCAAGGCACAGCTTGTCGCAGAGATGAATGAGGCGGTCCAACAGGTGCCCGGTTCACGCTACGAGTTCATTCAACCCATCCAGATGCGGTTCAATGAACTGATTGCCGGGGTCCGCTCGGACGTGGCGATCAAGGTTTATGGCGACGATCTCGACCAACTTGCCGCCACGGCCGCCGAAATCGAAGGCGTGGTGTCCACCATCGAGGGATCGGTAGATGCCCAGACCGAACAGGTTACGGGTCTGCCCTTCATTGAGGTCGTGCCGGACCGCATCAAACTGACCCAGCTCGGCCTGAATGTCGATGATGTGCAGATGGTCGTCTCGGCGGCAATCGGCGGAGCAGAAGCGGGACAGATTTTCGAAGGTGACCGACGGTTCGACATCGTTGTGCGTTTGTCCGAGGACCTGCGAGAGGATCCCCAGGTTCTCGAACGGCTACCGATACCGCTTCCGGGAGGTGGATCGGTTCCATTGTCGGAAGTAGCATCAATCGAGCGCACTCAGGGTCCGAACCAGATTAGCCGGGAATCGGGCAAGCGCCGTGCGGTGGTGACAACCAATGTACGAGAGCGTGATCTGGGCTCTTTCATAGCCGAAGCGCAGGAGCGGATTGCTACGCAAGTCGACCTGCCTGATGGCTACTGGATCGAATATGGCGGCACATTCGAACAACTTGAGTCGGCATCTACGCGCCTGCAGATCGTTGTACCGCTTGCGCTGCTATTGATCTTCGGCCTTCTTATGGCGCTGTTCCGGTCGGCTAAGGATGCACTTGTCGTGTTTTCCGGCGTTCCGCTGGCCCTGACCGGCGGCATCGCAGCCTTGCTGCTTCGCGGTATCCCGTTCTCGATCTCGGCGGGCGTCGGCTTCATCGCGCTTTCGGGCGTCGCTGTGCTCAACGGGCTCGTGATGCTGACCTTTATCAAGCAATTGATGGAAGAAGGTCGCCCACTCGACGATGCGATCAGGGAAGGCGCTCTGGCGCGTCTGCGTCCGGTGCTGATGACAGCGCTGGTCGCCAGCCTTGGCTTTGTGCCGATGGCCCTCAATGTCGGATTGGGCTCCGAAGTGCAGCGCCCGCTGGCAACGGTCGTCATCGGCGGGATCATATCCTCGACGATCCTGACCCTGCTGGTTCTGCCTGCCCTTTACCGCGTGATCCGTGGACGCGAAGCCACCGTCACCATCGAGCCACCCGAGCAGAACCTTGCCGCGACATAATTATCGATTGTGGCCTAGCTGGCCAACTGGAGTGAAAGAATGAACTTATCCGCAATACAAAGGCTTGGCGAGATACCGCCGCGTTATCTTGTCGCCATGGCCTTGATGATCCTGCTGTTGTGCTCGGGCGTTGAGGCCTGGGCGCATAATGTGGCCGAGGGCGACAAAGGTTATATCCAGGAAAGCAGCGGTGTGCTGTTCTTTCCCTTCATCTACTTGGGCGCGAAGCACATGGTGACCGGATACGATCACTTGCTGTTCCTGTTCGGGGTGATCTTCTTCCTTTACCGGATGAAGGACATCGGCATTTACGTGACATTGTTCGCGATTGGCCATTCGACGACGATGCTGTTTGGAGTACTGACGGGCATTTCCGCCAACGCTTACGTGATCGATGCGATCATCGGGCTATCGGTCGTCTACAAAGCGCTCGACAATCTGGGTGCTTATCAGCGCTGGTTCGGCTTCCAGCCCAACACCAAGGTCGCGACGCTCGTGTTTGGGTTCTTCCATGGCTTCGGTCTGGCAACCAAAATCATTGAATTCCAGATTGCCGAGGACGGACTGCTCACCAACCTCATTGCCTTCAACATCGGTGTAGAGATCGGCCAGTTGCTCGCGCTCGGCGCTATCCTCATCATCATGGGGTATTGGCGCCGAACATCCAGCTTCATGCGGCATGCTTTTGCAGCCAACGTCGTTCTCATGACCGCAGGCTTTGTGCTTGTTGGTTACCAGCTCGCCGGCCTGACCGTCGCCTGATCCAGTCCTTCGGAGAAAAATTCCATGTTCAATTCCCAACGACCCTCTACCGATGACCTGCCCACCAGCAGGCAGCTCCTGCGCGCAACTGGCATCGCCGCCATTACTGCGGGCGCCATTCTGGTGGCCGTGGTGTGGCCCAGCGAGTACGGCATCGATCCCACCGGCGCAGGACGTGTGTTCGGCTTGACCGAAATGGGAGAAATCAAGCAGCAGTTGGCCTTGGAGGCAGCAGCCGACACGGCTAGCGCGCAGACAGCTGCGATTCCCGCTGTCAACCCGCAAATGGCGGCAAGTGAATCCGCCAGCACGAGCGAGATGCAATCCGATGGCGCGCGGTCGGATGTCACCACGATCGAGCTTGCACCGGGCGAAGGTGCTGAGATCAAAGTCGTCATGGCGAAGGATGTGGGCGTCGCATATGACTGGTCGGTATCGGGGGGAACGGTCAATTACGATACCCATGCCGATGCGCCCGGCATTCCCTATCATGCTTATGACAAGGGTACAGGTTCCGCAGGCGAGAGCGGCACTCTCGTGGCCGCATTCGACGGCAGCCACGGTTGGTTTTGGCGCAACCGTTCGGGCGGTCCGGTAACGATCACGCTGCGGACCGAAGGCTCCTACACCGAAATCAAGCGCGTCGTCTGACCGTCCATCAGATGCCGGGACATGATCCCCGAAGCCCTGTTCGCCAGCTATGCCGGTCTGTTCGCCGCGGCCTTCGTCGCAGCCACGATCCTGCCCGCACAATCCGAGCTCCTGCTCGCAGCGATGCTGATCTCGGATCGCTTCAATATTGCGGCTCTGCTGGCGGTAGCGACTGGTGGCAATGTGCTGGGATCGGTGGTCAATTGGTATTTAGGCCGCTGGTTTACACACTGCCGAGAAAAGCGCTGGTTTCCGGCGTCCCCCGCAACGATGGCGCGGGCCGAGGCGTGGTTCGCACGCTTCGGTCCGGCGGTGCTGCTTTTGTCATGGATGCCTGTGATCGGCGATCCGCTGACTGTGGCCGCCGGAGTGTTGCGAATGCGGTTCGGGGTCTTTCTATTGGTCGTGACACTCGCCAAGGGCGGGCGTTACCTGTTCCTGGCATTCGCTGTCGTGAACTGGGTGGCGTGAGCTGAAACGAGAAAGGTGGCGTCATGCTGGCCGTCCTTGCCAATCGCATCTATCGGCATCTGTTTCTGGCGCAGGTCATCGCCTTGGTAGGAACCGGTCTGGCTACCGTGGCGCTCGGGCTTCTGGCCTATGATATAGCCGGGGCCGATGCCGGCGCGGTGTTAGGAACGGCGCTGGCGATCAAGATGGTCGCCTATATCGGTATCGCCCCCCTTGTCGGCGCATATTCGGACCGCCTGCCACGCAAGAAGCTGCTGGTGGCGATGGATATGGTGCGTGCGGGCGTGGCGCTGGTGCTGCCTTTTGTCGATGCGGTCTGGCAAGTATATTTGCTGATCTTCTTGCTGCAATCGGCATCGGCGGCGTTCACCCCGACTTTCCAAGCAACGATTCCCGAAATCCTTCCCGACGAAGAGGATTACACCAACGCACTTTCGCTTTCGCGTCTCGCTTATGATCTGGAAAGCTTGCTCAGTCCGGTGCTGGCCGCTGCGCTCCTTGCGGTGATCAGCTTCCACTGGCTGTTTGCGGGGACCTCGATTGGCTTCGCGATCTCCGCGCTGCTCGTAGTTACCTCGACCCTCCCACACCGCCAGGCGGCATCGAAGGTCATCGAAAATGTCTGGCGAAAAACGACGCGCGGTGCACGCATCTATCTTAAGACCCCGCGACTTGTCGGCTTACTTGCTGTCACTCTGGCCGCTGCAGCGGGAAGCGCGATGGTGATCGTCAACACCGTCGTCATCGTGAAGGGAATGGGCGGCTCTGAAGGCGATGTCGCGCTGGCACTGGCGGCCTATGGCGGAGGATCGATGCTGGCGGCCTTGCTGCTGCCGCGCATGCTCAGATTCGTGAGCGACCGGACCGTGATGCTTGCCGGATCGGCGATGCTGGCAATCGCACTTTTCGCACTGGGAATCTTGGCTTTGGGCTGGTCGGTCTTGGTGGCCGGGTGGTTGATCCTGGGTGCGGCCTATGCGCTGTGCGTGACACCGGGCGGTCGACTGCTGCGCCGCTCTTCTGCCGAACCGGACCGGCCGGCGCTGTTCGCCGCACAATTTGCGCTAAGCCATGTATGCTGGCTGGTGGCCTATCCCGTCGCCGGGCAGATCGGTGCAAGCTTTGGGATGAAAAATGCTTTTCTTGCATTGGCTGGCCTGGCAGCCGTCGGGGTAATTATGGCGCTCTGGCGCTGGCCGGGACACGATCCTGCCCAAGTTGCCCATGAGCATCCGGAACTGCCCGCCGATCACCCTCATCTCGCGGAACACGGGACTGCGGAACACAAGCACGCCTATGTGATCGACGAAATTCACAGCCATTGGCCCGGGCGCGTATAATCAGGCGGTAGCCGCGAGATAGCGCGCGTCGACAACTTCCCAGTCGAGGTTAGCCATGAACGCGTCGATATAGCGCGCAGCAGCCGTGCCATAATCCATGTGGTAGGAATGCTCATACATATCGAGCGCAATCAGCGGCGCGCCCGTTACCGCCCCATGCATGTGGTCCCACGCCCAGTAATTGTGCAGCGAGGAGGTATGGGCGTTCCAGCTCAGCACGCACCAGCCCGATCCACCTGCTAGCGACAGGGCCGTGCGGCGAAACTCGGCTTCCCATGCTTCGAAACTTCCGAACCAGCTGTGGAGCGCTTCGTAGATTGAACCGCCCGGATTGCCGTTCCCGCCAAGCGCGCCGAAGTAATATTCATGAAGCACCACGGAGCCGGTGCGGTGCAGTTCCTCGCGCTTCAAACCGGCATAGGCGACGGGCGGGAAATCCGCATCGTTCATGGCGGCAGCAAGCCGTGTCTCGATTGTGTTCAGCCCGCGCACTGAGCCTTGGTAATTATTTTCCCAGTGCGAGGTTATCAGCCGTTCGGACAGGCCGGTCAATTTGGCCGGATCAAACCGCAGCGGCTTGGGCATATGGTTGCCTGCAAAGGCAGCAATGCGCACCGGCTCCTGCGCGGATGCTATGGTAGCTGTCCCGCCAGTGAGTGCCGCCCCGGCAACACCTAGTGCTGCCGTGCCGATTGCCTCGCGCCTTGTGATTTTGCTCATGCCTACCTCCTCAAGTCGCCAGGCCCAGCACCAGCCCGCCAAGCGCCGCGACTCCCAGAACTTTTACCACAGACCACTTCGGTCCGAAAACCAGCAGGCAGGCGATTGCGGCCAGAAGCGCAGCGCGCCAGTCAAAGCTCGCCCATTCGGGTGTGTAGAGCCGCAGCGGCCCCGCCCTTGTTTCGCCTACGGCAGTAAAAATGACATGCAGAGCAAACCAGGCGGACAAATTTGCGATCACGCCGACGACCGCCGCAGTAATCGCAGCCAGCCCGCCTTTGAGCCGGGTGGCATTGCCGAGCCGCTCAATCCACGGGGCCAGCGCGAAGATCCACAGAAAGCAAGGGGCGAAAGTCACCCAGGTGGTCAGCCCTGCACCGAGCAAGCCCGCCACGAACGGTGTGAAGGGCTCTGGAGCGCGAAAAGCTGCGAGATAGCCGACAAACTGCGTGACCATGATGAGTGGCCCCGGCGTGGTTTCGGCAAGGCCTAGGCCATCCGCCATTTCGCCCGGCTGCAGCCAACCAAACCCCTGCACCGCTTCCTGCGCCATATAGGCGAGCACGGCATAGGCTCCGCCGAATGTGACCACGGCCAATTGCGAGAAGAATGCGCCAATGTCCCACAGCACATGGTCGCGGCCCAAAGTCATCGCGACCAGCAGCATCGGCATTGCCCAGATGACACTCCAGATCGCGACGGCCTCGAACGTGCTGCGCCACGGTCTGGGGCCGGTGGGCGCGTTGCCTGCTCCGGGTTTCAAGGCAAGCCAATCGGGATGCAAAGCCGCCACCGCCATGCCAATCGCACCTGCTCCCAGCACAATCAGCGGAAACGGCAGATCGAGGAGAAACAAGGCGACGAAGGCGCCTACCGCCAGCCCCTGCTTGAAACGCGTATTAAGCGCACGCCCCGCAATTCGCAGCAATGCCTGCAACACGATGGCGAGCACCGCGGCCTTGATGCCAAGGAACAGCGCTTCGAACCATTCAAGACGGGCGGCCACGGCATAGAGCATCGACAGGCCAAGGATCACCAGCGCGCCGGGGATCACGAACAGCAGGCCCGCCGCCAGCCCGCCACGCCAGCCATGCAACCGCCAGCCGATCCAAGTCGCAAGCTGCTGCGCCTCCGGACCCGGCAACAGGTGGCAGAAATTGAGCGCGTGGAGATAATCCTCTTCGCTGACCCACAGCCGGTCCTCAACCAATTCGCGGTGCATGAGCGCAATTTGCCCTGCAGGACCGCCAAAGCTGAGCAGGCCGATACGCAGAAATACGCGGAGGAGCTGCGCGAAGCTGGGGTTCGTTGTGGGCAAAGCGCTCATTATTACCTCGCAAACATCGGCCCGCCGGTAGGCAGAGCAACGAGGCAACGCTTGGGCAATTGCTGCCTGACCGGGAGGTTGCTTGGTCCCGATCCGCATATTCTTACGTTACCGGTGCGAGACGTGGAAGCACAATTACTAGCGGCTCGCTTCCGAAGGCATCTTTAACCTTAGTCGAGGTATCTGCCCGATTGCCGTGTGGACTTGTCCCTTTTCGGATCACTGACATAGCTTACGCGGCAATGTCGAGGATCCTAACGTCAGTTCCATCGAGCAGATTGGCGATCTTGCCCGACACTCGGTCGACCGCTAGCCGCAGCGCTTCATCCAAGTGAACGTAATTCTGCGTCGATCCGCGGGCACCGTGTCCGAGCAGCGCTTTGATGGTCAGTTCCGAGAATCCCATGTCGCCTGCCACGCTGCCGAAAGTGTGGCGGAGGACATGCGGGGTCACACGATCGATCCCGGCAATCGTGCAGAGTGCGCGGAGCACCTCGGGAACCCCCGAGAATGGCCGGTCAACGAAGTCAGAGGCAAAGAAGAGCGGCAGCGCCCGTTTCTCTGGAGCGGACTCGAGAACAGCGATTGCGGCTTTGCCAATCGGGCGGATCTGGCCGTCTGTCTTCGTGTCGGGGAAATGCACATAGCCTTTCTCGGCGTGGAGCCAGCTTCGGTGCATGCCAATGACTTCGGAGATTCTGTAGCCCGTGAGCAGCAGCACCCGGATCGCCGCAAGCCCGGTGGGGTTTTCGCCATTGCGTTCGGCAATCGTGATAGCCTTGCCCAACTTGCGGATTTCTGCGGCGCTCAAACGCCGGGTGCGCGGCTTGCCGGCAATCTTGCGGACTCCGGCAGCCGGATTGTTCTCGACGATATCGTATCGCATCGCATGGGCTAGCAGCGCGTGCAGGGTGGAGACGGCACGCCCCGCGACGCCTGGGCCACCGGTTGTCCGCCCACCGCGCCCTTCATTTTCCTTTGGCTTGGCGGTCCGTCCGGCAACGATATCCATCTGCATCTTTTCGATGTCCGACATTCGGAGCGAGCGGACCTGCCGATTGCCGATGAGCGGCTTGATGTGCGTTTCGATGCGGCTACGATCCATGGCGAGCGTCGATGGCTTGATTGGCCGATGCTTGCGGCCCAGAAGTTTGCCGGACTCGGCGTTCTCCAGATACCATTCGCACACTTCGCGGATGGTGACCGCGGCGCGCGACTGTGCGCGTTCCTCCGCCGGATCGTTACCCCCAGCCACTGCGCCCAATTTCATGATCGCCTGCTTGCGCGCCTGCTCGACGGTGAGGACCCCAAAGCGCCCGAGGACGATTCGCCTGCTGCGCCCTTCGTCATTGCGATACTGGAGAACGAAGACCTTCAGGCCCGATGGCATCGCCCGAACACCGAACCCTCGCAGTTCGTCATCCCAGAGAAATGCCTGTCCCTTGGCGGGGATTGCCATGTTGTCGACGCCTCGCTTTGTGAGCTTGCCCATACCGTTCGTCCTTTCGGACAATTTGCTTACACAAGCAGTTCCGGTTGGCAATGTAAGCACATTGTAAGCGAGCGAACAGAAAAGCTGGCGTAGAGACGGATAGGTCTGGCGCAGAGTGTGACCAGAAAGATATCTATATTACAGTATGATATAAGACTTGAGCGTTATCTGGCGTAGACACGGCTAAGCTTCTCAGACATTTTGCCAAGGTTGGGGTCGGGCGTTCGAATCGCCTCGCCCGCTCCATTTTCTAATCCGACAATCGCATTTAAGTGACTTGCGCACCGGTCCCGGTGTGCCGGGTCAGGTGATGCGTGCGAAGTTTGCGGCGCCGGGTGATGCGCTATGCGGCGACGCGGGCGGATTATCGCGCTGCGGCCCCAGCTTTCGCACCAGTTCGGCAATCTCTTCCAGCCGATCCTGACCGGGGCGATAATAGACCATCTTTGCTTCCTTGCGCGTCTGGACAAGTCCGGCGTTTCTAAGGACGCCAAGCTGCTGCGACAGCGTGGGCTGACCGATCTGGGTCGCAGCCTCGATCTCGCCGACATTGTGTTCGCCGCCGCTCAGCACTTCCATAATGCGAAAGCGCAAAGGGTGGGCCAACGCTTTCAACTGTCCGATCAGGGCATCGTTCATGTGCGTTTCCCCTCAGGCAGCTGGCGCAGGAACCAATCGGTTTCATTCGCAGCGCCGTACACCTCGTCAAGGTCATGCGTGGGCGATTGCAGCAGGGCATCTCCCGTCTGCCAGTTCGCCGGTGCGAGACCATGTTGGGCGTCGATAGCCTGCAGCGCATCAAGCGTGCGGAGCATTTCCGGGATTGAGCGTCCGACACTGGCGGGATAGCAATTCATTGCGCGGATAACGCCAGCCGGATCGATGAAAAACGTGGTGCGAACCGCCGCACTGTCATTGTCCCCCGGCGCGACCATCCCGAATGCGCGCCCGACAACAAGTGTCGGATCCTCTACAATCGGAAAGCGCACCTCGACCCCGAAACGTTCTTTTATCAGGCGCAGCCATGCAAAGTGCGAAAACAGGCTGTCCACTGACAGCGCCATGAGCGCGCAATCCCTTTTCTTGAATGCCTGCGCTTCTTTTGAAAGCGCCACAAATTCGGTGGTGCAAACCGGCGTGAAATCCGCCGGATGCGAAAACAGCACCAGCCACCGACCGCGAAAGGAGGACAGTTTGACCGGTCCCAAAGTGCTTCTGGCTTCGAAATCTGGAGGCGTGTCGCCAATTCGGAGCCCCGCACACGGTGCTGGAGCTGCTGGATGATGGGTGTCCATACGGGACTTATAACACTTGACAGTTTGAACGCAATACATATACATATTTAATGTAATCGTATTGGAGTCTTAAAATGAACCGTGCTGATGATGCTGTGCAGGAGGCGAACGCGCAAATTATCCGTGCGCAGCAGAATAAGGCGCTGCGACCGTCGATTGCGGGCTTCTTTGACGAAGCGACCAACACGGTCAGCTACGTCGTGCATGATCCGGCGACAAACGAGGCTGCGATTATCGATTCGGTGCTCGATTACGAGGCTGCCTCCGGTCGCACCTCGCATGGCTCGGCCGACATCATTATCGAATACGTGAATACGCATAATCTGAAAGTAACTTGGCTGATTGAGACACATGCACACGCCGATCACATTTCGGCAGCCCCCTATCTTCAAGAGCGGCTGGGCGGGAAGTTATCGATCGGCAAAGACATCATACGCGTGCAGGACGTGTTCGGAAAACTGTTCAACGCCGGGACCGATTTTGAACGCGACGGATCGCAGTTCGATCATCTGTTTGTCGACGGGGAGCGGTTCAAGGTCGGCAGCCTCGAAGGGATCGCGCTTCACGTGCCCGGCCACACTCCGGCAGATATGGCGTTCATCATCGGTGACGCCGCGTTTGTCGGGGACACGATCTTCATGCCCGATTTCGGCACAGCGCGCGCCGATTTTCCCGGCGGAGATGCGCGTCAGTTGTTCCAGTCGATCCGCCGCCTCCTTTCGCTGCCGGACGCAACGCGCCTGTTCCTCTGCCACGATTACAAGGCACCGGGCCGGGATGACTATGCGTGGGAGACAACGGTCGGCCAGCAGCGGCGCGAAAACGTCCATGTGAAAGACGGTGTAACCGAGCAGGAGTTTGTGGACATGCGGACCACCCGCGATGCTGCGCTCGCTATGCCCAATCTCATCATGCCGTCTGTGCAGGTGAATATTCGCGGCGGACGATTGCCGGAGCCTGAGGACAACGGCGTAAGCTACATCAAGATACCGGTGAACGCGGTATGACGCTGCCCGGATTTCCCGATGCCGCACCGCTTGCCGGACTTGGTGGCGGCGTTCTTATCGGCCTTGCCGCAGCATTGATGCTGATCGGGGCCGGGCGCATTGCCGGAGTGTCCGGTATCGCGGCGCGGGCGGCGGGCATCAGCGATGGCGGCATGGCGAGATCGTCCGCATGGCTGTTCCTGCTCGGCCTTCCGCTGGGCGCGCTGGCCGTGATGCTGCTGTCCGGGCCGCTTGACCCAAGCTTTGCCAGCCCGGCCTACCTTATTCCCGCCGGATTGATCGTCGGCATCGGGACGCGTTTGGGAAGCGGTTGCACAAGCGGGCACGGCGTGTGCGGGATGAGCCGCCTTTCCCCGCGTTCGCTGGCGGCGACAGCGACCTTCATGGTAACCGGCATCGCCACTGTGGCCGCGATGAACGCGTTCGGGATTGAGGTGCTGCCATGATCGCGCGCCGTCTTCCCGCTCTTGCATCAGGCGTTTTGTTCGGTGCCGGGCTGACACTTGGCGGGATGACCGATCCGGCACGCGTCCGCGGTTTTCTGGACCTGTTCGGCGACTGGGACCCGACCCTTGCCTTTGTCATGGGCGGAGCGGTGCTGGTCATGGCGGCGGCCTGGTGGCTGCAGCCAAAGCTGGCGCGTCCGGTGTTTGCAGAGGGATTTTCGCTGCCGACGCGGCGGGATCTGACGCCGAAACTTATCGGCGGGTCGGCGTTGTTCGGGATCGGCTGGGGCATTGCCGGACTGTGCCCGGGCCCGGGGATAGCTGCACTGGCGATAGAGCCTGTATCCGCTGCCATCTTTGTCGCGGCGATGCTGGCGGGCATGTTCGTGGTCCGCCTGACAGAGGGGCGCGGCTGATCGGCGGGCGAGGCGCCTTGACCGGCCCCGGCGCCGTGATTGCCCGGTAGAGTGCAGGTTCGAGGCCGCACATCATGCTGAAACGCTACCTGCCCATCCTTGAATGGGGGCGCACCTATAATCGCGGCGTTTTGACCGATGACCTGATGGCCGCCGTGATCGTCACGATCATGCTGATCCCGCAAAGCCTCGCTTATGCGCTGCTGGCCGGATTGCCTCCGGTTATCGGCCTGTATGCCTCTATCTTGCCGCTAATATTGTATGCGGTGTTCGGCACTAGCAGAACCCTTGCCGTGGGGCCGGTCGCTGTGATTTCCCTGATGACAGCGTCCGCTGCAGGGGCCGTCGCGGCGCAGGGCACAGCGCAATATCTCGAAGCGGCAATCACACTTGCCATGTTGTCAGGCATCATGCTCGCGGTGCTTGGGCTGCTGCGGGCAGGGTTTCTGGCAAATCTGTTGTCCCACCCGGTCATCAGCGGGTTCATCACCGCATCGGGCATCCTGATCGCGACCAGCCAGCTTAGACACATTTTCGGTATTGAGGCAGGCGGTGACAACTGGCCCGAAATGATCGGTTCGCTGGCGAGCGCGATTGGCACTATCAATGTCTGGACGCTGGCCATTGGCATACCGGCGATGCTGTTCCTGTTTTGGGTTCGCAAGGGGGCAAAACCGGCGCTGCTGCGGCTGGGGCTGGCGGACCGCGCAGCCGGCATGACGGCAAAGGCCGGTCCGGTGGTCGCCGTCGCGATGACGATTTTCGCGGTGATCGCCTTTGACCTGGCGGACCGGGGCGTTGCGCTGGTCGGACCCATTCCCCAAGGGCTGCCGCCCATCACCATGCCGAGCACCGATCTGGCGCTTATCGAGAAATTGTGGGTGCCCGCGCTGCTCATCTCCATCATCGGCTTTGTCGAGAGTGTTTCGGTCGCCCAGACCCTCGCGGCCAAACGGCGCCAGCGCATTTCCCCTGATCAGGAACTGGTGGGGCTGGGCGCAGCGAATATCGCCAGCGCATTTTCCGGCGGGTATCCGGTAACAGGCGGCTTTGCTCGGTCCGCTGTCAATTTCGATGCGGGCGCGCAGACCCCTGCCGCTGGGGCCTATACTGCCATTGGCATCGCGCTGGCGACTTTGTTTCTCACCCCGCTGCTGTTCAACCTGCCAATCGCGACCCTTGCGGCGACGATCATCGTTGCTGTGCTGAGCCTGGTCGATCTGAAAACGCCGGGACAATTGTGGCGCTATTCCAAAGCCGATTTTGCAGCGCATATCGTGACAATCGGCGTCACCTTGCTCGCCGGAGTGGAGCTGGGCGTGATCGCGGGGGTTGCCGCCAGTTTGCTGCTGTATCTGTGGCGGGCGAGCAGACCCCACGCCGCGATTGTCGGACGCGTCCCTGAAACAGAACATTTCCGCAATGTCGATCGGCATTCAGTGTTCACTGTCCCGCATGTGCTTTCGATCCGCATTGACGAGGCGCTGACCTATCTCAATGCGCGCTGGCTGGAGGAATATGTGCTCGAAGAGGTCGCGGATCGTCCTGCTGTCCGCCACGTGATCCTGATGTTCAGCGCCGTGAATGAAGTTGATGCATCGGGGCTCGAAAGCCTTGAGGCGATCAATCACCGGCTGGGCGATGGCGGCATCGGATTGCATCTGTCAGAAGTTAAGGGGCCGGTTATGGACCGGCTGAAACGAACGCAATTTGTCGAAGAATTGAATGGCAAGGTGTTCCTGACACAGGACCGCGCCTTTGCCGAGGTTTCGCTTGATACAGGTGAGCCGCCCGCATCGGTTGATCACTACCTCGCCCGCGGCCTGATCTGATCTGGAACTACGGCGGCAAATGTTGCGAAAAAGGCGCAATTCACCGCGGCATTCTGGCTTTCGGTCGGTTTGATTGGATTTTACCGCGGGAACGGGTTGCGGATGAAGACTATGCTGCTATCGGGATGATACGTTATCACATTATCCCACGCAGGTATCCTTCCGATGAAATTTCTCACCTCAAAACTAGCTATCTCTACCGCTCTTGCGATGGGTGCCGCTCCGCTGGCCGCGCAAGACATCAATTCTTCAGACCCATCCGGCAGCCAAGCCGGCGAAGATGATCGTCTCGAAGACGACCTGCACAATCGCCAGACCGATTATCAAGGGAATATCATCGTCAGCGCCTCTGGCCTTGAACAGCTCGATATCCTTGCCGGGACCAGCGTGTTTGAAGCGGACGATATTCAGCGCAATCTGAATGGCCAGATTGGCGAAGTTCTTGCCAAACTGCCCGGCGTCTCCGCGACCAGCTTTGCACCGGGTTCATCGCGCCCGGTGCTGCGCGGTTTTCAGGGTGAGCGCGTGCGCGTGCTGGTCGACGGGATCGGTACGGCGGATGTGTCCAACACGTCGGTCGATCACGCGACGTCCATCGACCCTCTTACTGCGGAGCGGATAGAGGTGCTGCGCGGTCCGGCGGTGCTGCTCTATGGCAGTCAGGCGATCGGCGGCGCGGTGAACGTCATAGACAAACGTATCCCGACCCGCGTTCCCGAAGAAGCGTTTCATCTCGACGCCCTCGTCGCAGCCGACACGGCGAGCGACCTGCGCACTGGCGGGGCTTCGATTGACGTGCCGATTGGAAGCAATTTTGTCGTCCATGTCGATGGCAGCTGGCGCGAAACCGATAATTTGGAAATTGGCGGCTTTCAGCTGTCGCCCGCCCTGCGCGCCGAATTGCTGGCCGAGGCGGCTGAAGAAGAAGCCGAAGGCGAATTCGAGGAGGCCGAAGAATTTCGCGAATCTGCCGATCAAGCCGGTTTCATCCCCAACACGGCCGCCGAAACGTGGACCATCAATGGCGGTTTCGGCGTAATCCTGGGCGAAAGCACTTTTGGCGCGTCGATCGGATATTACGATACGAACTACGGCGTGCCGGGCCGTCCGGGCACAGAACACGCGCATGAAGGCGAAGAGGGCGAGGAAGAGGGAGGCGAGGAAGAGGGCGAAGAAATCGTCTCCATCGACCTCGAACAATTCCGCGCCGATTTCAAAGGCGACATCGCGCTGGGTGACGGGTTCTTCTCCCAGTTGAAATTGCGTGCAGGATATTCCGATTACACCCACACCGAATTCGAAGGCGAAGAGGTCGGCACCGTCTTTGAAAGCAACAGCATCGAAACGCGCGCCGAACTGGTCCAGAACGAAAGCGGTCCCTCGCGCGGTTCCATCGGCATTCAGTACCGCTACCGCGATTTCTTCGCCGAAGGGGCAGAAGCCTACGTTCCGCCCAACACCACCGATCAGTTTGCGGTGTTTGGTTTGCAGGAATTTGGCACCGGTCCGTTCCAGCTTGAACTCGCCGCCCGGTACGAAACCACCGATGTCGAAGACACGGTGAACAACATCGCGCGCGATTACGACACCGTTTCCGGCGCTATCGGCCTTGTCTGGGAGGGCGACGATGCGCTGCGCGCCGGCGTGAACCTGTCCCGCGCCGAACGTGCGCCGAGCGCGGAAGAGCTGTTTTCCAATGGCCCGCATATCGCGACGCAGGCATTCGAGATCGGCGACGCTGACCTTGAGGTGGAAAGCGCATGGGGCGCGGAGGTTTTCGTGCGCGGCACCGCCGGAAGTGCGCAGTTCAACCTCGCCGTGTTCCAGCAATGGTTCGACGATTACATCTACCTTACCGAAACCGGCGATGAAGAGGACGGTCTGCCAGTCTTCGTCTATCTCCAGCAGGATGCCGATTATTTCGGGGTTGAGGGCGATGTGACCTTCCCGCTGTTCGACAATGGCGACTTCGGCCTCATCACGGATCTGCGCGCTTCGTATATCAAGGCGGAGCTGGGCGATGGCACCAATGTCCCGCGCATCCCGCCGCTCGAATTGCTTGGCGCGCTGGAATTGCAATCGAGCGCCTTTGACCTGCGCGGCGAAGTCCAGTGGTTTGCCGAGCAGGATGAGACCGCCGCTTTCGAAACGTCGACAGACGATTTTGCGCTGGTCAATCTCCTCGTATCATGGCGTCCGCTGGCGAACCGGGAGGGTGTCACCGTGCAGCTGGCAGCCGACAATATCTTCGACGTGGTTGGCCGCCGCCATGCAAGCTTTACCAAGGATTTCGTCCCGCTCGCCGGGCGCAACGTCAGGGCGAGTGTCCGGCTGAGCTTCTGAAACCCGGCTGGCGCTTCACCAGAATAAAAACGGGCCGCGTTTCCCATTTCGGCAGGAAATCGCGGCCCGTCCAATCGACTTAATTCTCTACCGCAAAAGTCAGTTCGGCACGCTCTTCGAGGCGTTTGACCAGGCTTTCGCCCAGGAACGATCCCGGCGTTCCGATGCCGCCCGGCGCGTCAAGTTCCAACAGGCCCATCGCGGTTTCCGCGATCATGCGGCTGGTCGAGCCATAGCCCGGATCGTATTTGCCTTTCACGCCGTAATGCAGCGTCTCACCGCCGGGCATTTCCGCCACGAACAACACGTCATAAAACCCGTTTTCGCGCTCTTCCTGCGTTGGCCCTTCGCCCGGCTTGGGCGGTTTGGACCCGAACGGGTTTTTCATCAGTTCGGTCGCAGCTTCGGCCATTTTCTTGCCCGCTTCGCCAGGACTGGTGAGGACCATTTCGTCATACTGGAAATCCTCGCCATACGGATGGCCCAGCAGAAAGTTGGTGCGGTGCACGTTCTTTGTATTGATCGGTGCCATCACGAACGGCGCAGCCCATTTATCGAGGTCTTTTTCGTACATCGGGATCATGCCGGTCGGCTGGCTGGGCCCGTCAAAACCGGGGGCAAGCGCAAACGGATCGCGCAGCACGTTGATCAGTTTCGGGTTCTTGGCAGCGGCTTTCATCGTCGCGCCTAGGCTGGCCGCAGTCCCGCCAGAGAACGTGCCCTGCATCGCGCGGACACGCCCGCGAATGCGCGGCGCAGGTTTGCCGAAACGCGCCTTTGCCTCTTTCTGCGTCATCATCACGCCAAGGTCGAAGGGGATGGAATCGAACCCGCTGGAAAAACAGATGCGCGCGCCTGTTTCCTTCGCGGTATCTTCCAGTTCCTCGATCTTTTCCGCCATCCAAGCAGGTTCGCCCGAAAGGTCGCAGTAATCGGTGCCGGTGCGCGCGCAGGCGGCGACCAGTTCATCACCGTAAAGCTGATATGGGCCGACTGTGGTGATGACGACCTTGGTACGCTCGCACATCGCCTCCACCGCCACGCGGCTGTCCGCATCGGCGACCACCAGCGGCAAATCATCGGGCGCGCCGATCAGGGTGCGCACGTCTTCCAGTTTTGCCAGATTGCGTCCGGCCATTGCCCATTTCGGGCCGTCCGCCTTGCCGCCATATTCACGCACGAAATGTTCCGCGACCAGCCGCCCGGTAAAGCCTGTGGCGCCGTAGATGATGATGTCGAATTCTGAATTGGCCATTAGAGTATTCTCCTTTGCCCCGCTTCAATGGGGCTGCGTGTATCGAGAGTCAAAGGCGCGGGACGGGCAGTTTGTTCCGTGTAGGCACCGCATGACAGACCGGCTGCGCTGTCATGCGCGTCATACAGGTGTTCTTGGCGGAATACCGGCGGTTTCGCCATGTTGGACGCGGGTGACAAATGTCCAACATAATGCGGATTTTTAGCCTCGGGCGGGGGCGAAGGGCTGAGAGTGCGAGCGGCGGCGATCATAGTGCACCCCTGATGCCAGCGCAGGGCCGAGTAGGAAAACCGGCGGATGGCGGTGTGGGGTTGGAAAGTGACCTTTGAAGATACGTTCCCTCTGCGAGCTTGCTCGTTCGTAAGCGAACGCCAATGCTGGGCCGGAAATGACCCAATGCCGAGCCGTATGCCAGACTTCCATGCTCGCTTTCTGTCGGCTATGCACGGTTGATGGATTCTTCTGCTGAAACAATAATGCGCCGAAATAATGTGGCGGTTACCGGCTCTGGGAAGCGCACGATGATGTTCGCGCACGGCTTCGGCTGTGATCAGACGATGTGGGAAACGGTCGCCCGTGATTTCGAGCAGGATTTCCGCGTGGTGCTGTTCGATTATGTCGGGCACGGAAAATCCGACCTCGCGGCCTATGCGGCTGAACGTTATTCGAGCCTTGAGAGCTACGCCGATGACGTTGTAGAGATCGGGCAGGCTCTCGACCTGCAGGATGCCGTGTTCGTCGGACATTCGGTAAGCGCGATGATCGGGGCTCTCGCGACATCCAAGGCACCGGGCATGTTCTCGGATTTGATTATGGTAGGACCTTCGCCTTGCTACGTTGATGCGGAAGGATATCGCGGCGGTTTTACCAAAGCGCAGGTGGACGAACTGCTCGAATTTCTCGCCGATAATCACCTCGGATGGTCGGCCGCTATGGCGGCTTCGATGATGGGTAACCCGGAACAGCCCGAGCTTGGTGAGCGTCTGGAGAACAGCTTTTGCCGGACAGACCCGGAAATAGCGCGGGATTTCGCCCGTGTTACCTTCCTGTCTGATAATCGGGATGATCTCCCAGCCGTGTCGGTGCGCACGCTCGTCCTCCAGTGCCGGGACGACATTATCGCACCGGTGGAAGTCGGGGAATATGTGCATGCCAAACTGCCAAACAGCGATTACCGATTGCTGGATGCCACAGGTCACTGTCCCCATTTGAGCGCGCCGGATGAGGTAACAGCTGCGATTCGAAGCTTTGTCTGATCACGCTTTAGCAGAGGATCTGGAGGATCTCTACGAGACCGCTCCCTGCGGCTATCTCTCCATGTCGCCTGACAGCAAGATCGTCAGGCTTAACCGGACCCTTGCCGATTGGCTTGGGTCCGATGCGAATAAGCTCGTCGGACAATCCATCCATGATATTCTGGGTTTTGGCGGACGCATTGCATTCGAGACTCATATTGCCCCCTTATTGCGAATGCAGGATCATGTGCATGAGATTGCGCTGGAGCTCCTGAACGCAAGTGGCGAGAAAATTCCTATGATCGCCAATGCCGCCGAAAAACGTGGCAACGATGGGACGCATCAATTCACCCGATTGACCTTTTTCAAGGCAGTCGACCGACGCACTTACGAACGAACCTTGCTCGAAGCGCGGGTGAAGGCAGAAGCTGAAGCAAAAGCTCAGCAGGATGCTGCTGTGGTCAGGGATCAGTTCATTGCTGTTCTGGGCCATGATCTTCGCAACCCCTTGGCCGCTATCGCTGCCGGTGGACGCATGTTGCGGCGTAACGAAGAATTGACCCCGCGAGGCCAGCTTCTACTCGACGAGATCGAGAAGAGTCTTGCAAGGGCGTCGAGGCTGGTGGACGATACGCTGGATCTGGCGCGCGGAACCCTCGGTAGCGGGTTGGTGCTTGATCGCAATTCCGACGAACAGCTGTCACCGGTTCTGCAACAGGTTATCGCCGAAATTCGGGCAATTTCGCCAGATCGACCTATCGATGCGACAATCGAGATTGAGGAGCCGGTATTTTGCGATCGGCCGCGGATCGCGCAGCTTGCCTCGAACCTTCTGTCCAATGCGGTGTCCCATGGGTCAGCGAAGCGACCTGTGCGATTTGAAGCCAGAACTGTTGATGCAGAATTCGTCCTGTCGGTCGCGAATGCCGGGGAAGCCATTCCACAAGCGGCTCTCGACCGGCTCTTCCAACCGTTTTTCCGCTCTGAAGCCCGTCCCAGTCAAAACGGATTGGGCCTCGGCCTTTTCATCGCTTCGGAGATCACCAAGGCCCATCAAGGGACACTTGAAGTCAACTCTACGGATGAGGAGACGCGGTTTACATTTAGGATGCCGACAATCGTCTCGTCGCCAGATGTTCCGGCAAGCTGACAGGTGCCTTGAACTGGGGCCGACCCGGACGCGCGCAACTGGGTCGTAACCAGACACAAGCGATTGATGCCGCTAATCATCCGCGCGGCCCAACCTTTGCAGCCCGCCCTTAGAGCTTAGGCAAGGTCACCCCGCGCTGGCCCATATATTTGCCTGCGCGGTCTTTGTAGCTTGTCTCGCAGCGTTCATTCCCTTGCAGGAACAGGAACTGGCATGCGCCTTCGTTGGCGTAGATTTTGGCGGGCAGCGGCGTGGTGTTTGAAAACTCCAGCGTCACGTGACCTTCCCAGCCCGGCTCCAGCGGGGTGACATTCACGATGATCCCGCAGCGCGCATAGGTGCTTTTGCCAAGGCAGATGACCAGCACGTCCTCCGGCACGCGGAAATATTCGACCGTGCGGGCGAGCGCAAAGGAATTGGGCGGGATGATGCACACATCCGTTTCGCGGTCGACCAGGCTATCGGCGTCGAATTTCTTCGGATCAACCGTGGCCGAATTCACATTGGTGAAAATCTTGAATTCCGGGGCGACGCGCGCGTCATAGCCATAAGAGCTTAGCCCGTAGGATATGCAGCCATCGCGCCGCTGCGCTTCCTCGAACGGCTCAATCATGCCGGCCGTCTGCGCCTGTTCCCGAATCCACTTGTCTGAAAGAATCGCCATGAATGAGTGATTCCCGATTGCGCCATGCGCGGCAAGCGGGCGGGCGGTTTATCTGTGGGAGTATTGCGTGCGGGCTGGCTTTGAAGCGGTTATTTGTGACGGTTCAGCGCGTCTCGCCAGACTGGTCGAACAGCCACTTATCGCCCCATTCCCGCATCGCTCCCATCACGGGGGCCAGTTCGCGGCCAGCATCGGTGAGGTGATATTCCGCGCGCCGCGCATCGGGCGGAACGCGGCGCAGAACGCCCTGTTCGACCAGCGCGGCAAGGCGCGATGTCAGCGCGGCGCGATTGATCCCGGTGTTGGGCAGAAATTCCTCGAAACGGGTCGCGCCCAGAAATGCCTCGCGCAGGATCAGGATGACCCATCGGTCACCTAGGATGCGAGAGGCACGGCCAACCGGGCAGGGCGAATTGGAAGGCTTGGGCAGGCTCATAGGTCTGCAATTTAGACTTGACTGCGCAAAGCACAAGGTTAAGCCAATAAGTCTGATTTCCAGACTCAAAGGAATTGCCCATGCCCCGTCCCGGTTTCGACAATGAAGAACAGGTTCTGGATTACATGAAACGGATCGCGGTTGGGCGGTCTGGGTTCAGCTCCTTCCTCGCGCTGGAGCCGGTGCATTGCTGGGAGGGTGAGGCGGAGATCGTCATGCAGGTGCGCCCCGAAATGACGCAGCATCACGGGTTCGCGCACGGGGCGATTGTCGGACTGATGGCGGACAATGCCTGCGCATGGGCGGCCAGCTCGGCGGTCGGTGACGTTGTGACGGGCAGTTACACGATCAATTTCCTAGCCCCGGCCAAAGGGGCGACGCTTCGCTCCAAGGGGACAGTGATAAAGGCGGGGCGGCGGCAGGTGGTGGTGCGCGCCGATGTCTGGTCGGAGGACGAGGGCGCAGAGCCGGCGCTGGTCGCGGTGGCTCAGGCGACGATTGTTCCCACGGGCATAGCGACAACCAAAGACAGCTAATCCCGCTCGCGCCCGGCAATGTGGGGCATATTGCGTCCGGGGAAGGCTGCGCGGTCGAAGCCCCATTCGCCCTGCAACCATTCCTGCGTCACCTGAAACAGCGCGGCGTCCAGCGCGATCTCGCTGTCGTGCACCCAGAGATACGCCTCGCATCCGAAGCCCGGCAAATCGGTGGGATCGATATAGACGCAGCCGATATACCGGCTTTGGCAGGGGGACAGCACGGCATAGGCAAACGCCTCCTGCAGCTGGAATTCGCGCTCATGACGGGCAAGGTCTTTGGCGTTTGCGTCCAAAGTCATGGTGTCCCGCGGCCAGCTATCGTCTTTGCGAAAGACCTGCCGCAGCCGCTGCCTGCTCGACATGACCGCATCGTAATCACGCTCCGCAAGGCTGGGTTCAAGCACTGTGAAGCTGAACTCGCCGGTTTGCAGAGGCGCGGGGACACTGGTGACGGGAGGCGTAAACTGCTTTTTCATCGCCGCGCCCGTTTACACCAGTTTACTTGATCTGTTTCGCCTTAAGCTGAGGGTTCAGCGATGTGACGTGGTTCAGCCAGCTTTTGGGGCGGCGCAGCATTTTTTCGGGCACTTCGACTTTCAGACCGACGATAGAGGCCATTTTTGCGACGAAGTGAATGCAGTTGCGCTTTTCGAGGTCGTAATATTTGCCCGGTGCGTTTTTCCATGCCGTAACCTCGGCCTTGATCTGGCGATATTGCGCGTCGCTGATGGTCATGGTGAAATGGCGGTTTGTCTTGCGGATCGATTTATCGGTTTCGACCAGCACCATGTGTTCAACCGGGCCTGACAGGATGGCGGGCGTTACCTGGCGTGCTGAAAACCCGTAATTTTCATCGATGACCTCGCCGGTTTCCTCCAGCTCACCCTCAAGCACGATGAATGTATGCGGATAACGGCCAAACAGGACGCTGCCGTTAAAGCTGTGAAAGTGGATTTGCACATCGGCGAGCGCCGGCCCGCTCCAGACCAGAGCGAGCAGGGCGAACAGATGGATCATGAATCGGGGCATAGCCCGCTAGCTATCGCGTAACCGGCTGGCTGCGCAAGCAAAGGTTTAGCTGGCGAGCAGGCTGGCATTCCCCCCGGCGGCAGTCGTGTCGATGCAGGTGACCCGCTCGGTTGCAAAGCGCGCGAGGTAATGCGGACCGCCAGCCTTGGGACCGGTGCCCGACAGCCCTTCGCCGCCGAATGGCTGGCTTTCCACGATCGCACCGATCTGGTTGCGATTGACGTAGAAATTGCCGACTTTCGCGTGCGCCTGCACAAACCGGCGGGTCGCAGCGATCCGGCTGTGCAGGCCCAGCGTGAGGCCATATCCGGTCGAATTGATATCCGCGAGGACCCGCCCCAGATCTTCAGACGCGTATCTAACCACGTGCAGGACGGGGCCAAAGTTTTCGCGCCTCAGGTCGAGGATGGAATCGAGCTCGATTATCGTCGGCGCGACAAAGCAGCCCTTGGCCAGCTCTTCATCCAGATCGAGCCGCCAGACGGTGCGTTCATTCTGCTGGCGGCGTGCAACGTGACGTTCCAGTGCGGCCTGCGCGTCGGGGTCGATCACCGGGCCGACATCGGTTGCGAGAAGGGCCGGATCGCCGACATTCAGCGCCTCGAACCCGCCGCGGATCATGTCCAGCATGTCATTGGCAACATCGTCTTGCAAATACAGCACGCGCAGCGCCGAGCAGCGTTGGCCCGCGCTTTGAAATGCGCTGGCGAGCACATCGCGCACGACCTGTTCGGGAAGCGCGCTGGAATCGACGATCATCGCGTTTTGCCCGCCCGTTTCCGCGATCAGGGTGGCAATTGGGCCATCGCGCGCGGCGAGCGACTGGTTGATAAGGCGCGCAGTCTCGGTTGATCCGGTGAAGGCAACCCCGGCAAGCCGCGGATCGGAGGTGATGAGCTGACCGACCTCGCCTGCGCCGGGCAGCAATTGCAGCGCCTCTGGCGGGATGCCGGCGTCGTGCATGAGCTTCACCGCGAGCGCGGCGATCAGCGGGGTTTGCTCGGCCGGTTTTGTGATCACGGCATTGCCCGCGGCGAGCGCGGCGGAGGCCATGCCGGTGAAGATCGCGAGCGGGAAATTCCACGGGCTGATCGTGGCAAACACGCCGCGTCCATGCATCCGCAGGGTGTTTTCTTCGCCGGTCGGACCGGGCAGCACCATCGGCTCTTCAAACTGGCGGCGCGCCTCTGCTGCGTAAAACCGCAGGAAGTCCACCGCCTCGCGGATTTCAGCAACCCCGTCGAGCAGGGTTTTGCCCGCTTCGCGCTGGCACAGGGAGAGAAATTCGTGCGTGTGCGCCTCGAACAGGTCGGCGGCTTCTTCGAGCAGGACCGCGCGCTTTGCCCCGCCCAGCGCATCCCAGCCCGGCTGGATCAATTGCGCGCGGGCGAAGGCGGCATCGACCTCTTCCTCGGTCGCGTCGCGGCGCGTGCCAACCGCCGTTCTGAGATCATGCGGCATGGTGATCGGCGCTGTCTCACCTGCTTCTTCGGCAGGGAAAGTCGGCTCTGCGCGCCACTCGACGCTGGCCAGATCGGCAAGCCGTGCCTGCAGCGGGCCGATGACTAGCGGATCGGACAGGTCGATCCCGGCGCTGTTGACCCGCCCTCCTTCACTGGCGCCAAAAATATCCCTCGGCAGCGGGATCGAAGGATTGCGGCGCGGCGCAAGCGCGGCAAGTTCCTCGACCGGATCATCCACCAGATCGGCGGCTAGAATATTGGCATCGCCCATGCGGTTCACAAAACTGGTGTTGGCGCCATTTTCCAGAAGCCGCCGGACGAGATAGGCGAGTAATTCCTTGTGCCCGCCGACAGGGGCGTAAATGCGCACCGGTGTGCGGTCATTGCCTTCGATCTTGCCCAGCGCCTCGAACACTTCTTCGCCCATGCCGTGCAGACGCTGAAACTCGAATTTCTTATTCTGGCCTGCCGCTTCGCCGTTTGCGGCAGAGGCGCGCGCCATCTCCTTCACCGCCGCCACGGTGTAAGCATTGTGCGTGGCAAAAGCGGGGAAGATCACGTCATCGTGTTCAAACAATCGCGCCGCGCAGGCGAGGTAGGATACGTCGGTCGCAATCTTGCGGGTGAAAACCGGGTAATCGCTGTATCCGCCCACCTGGCTGATCTTGATCTCGCTGTCCCAATACGCGCCCTTTACCAGCCGCACGAACAGTTTGCGCCCGTGCCGGCGGGCAAGTTTGGCGATCCATTCGCACAGCGGCACGCCGCGTTTCTGGTACGCCTGTATCGCCAGCCCGAACCCTTCCCAGCGCGATCCGTCTGCGCGGGTGAAAAGATCATCGTCGGCCATCAGTGTTTCGATTATGTCGAGCGATACTTCGAGCCGCTCCGCTTCCTCTGCATCCAGCGTGAAGTGGATGTTTGCATCGCGCGCTTTTATCGCCAGCCGTTTGACAACCGGAACGATATCGTCATGCGCCTCGCGCGCGTGGAAATGGGTGTATTTGGGATGCAGCGCCGATAGCTTCACCGAAATGCCCGGCGACCCGATTACGTCGCCTGTTGCCTCCTGCGCGAGCCGGTCCAACGCCCGGTCATACGCATCGGCATAGCGCGCGGCATCGGCAAAGGTCATAGCCGCCTCGCCCAGCATGTCGAACGAATGCGTGAGCCCCTTCGCCCGCTCAGGCTTTGCGCGTTTCAAAGCCTCGCCAATGGTGCGCCCGAATACGAATTGTCCGCCCAGAATGCGCATCGCCTGAAGCACGGCCTTGCGAATAACAGGTTCGCCCAGCCGGTTCATCGTGCCTTTCAGCACCCGGCCCATGCCGCGCTGGTGCGCCTCTGGCTGTTCCAGAACCTCGCCCGTCAGCATCAGGGAAAATGTCGCGGCATTGACGAAGGTGGAGGAGCTTTCGCCCAGATGTTCGCCCCATTCGATATCGCCGATCTTGTCACGGATCAGCGCATCGGCGGTGTCTTCATCGGGCACGCGCAGCAGCGCCTCTGCCAGACACATCAGCGCAATGCCTTCCTCTGTTTCGAGGCCGTATTGCTGCAAAAACGCATCGACCCCGCTCGACTTTTGCGAACGCGCGCCCTCGATCAGCCGAATCGCGAGATCAGCCGCCGCTTCGTTCACCTTGCGCGCGGGGGCTGCCTGCTCGATCCGCTGGGCGATGCACGCTTCCTCTTCGGCGCGGTAGGCGCGGCGCAATTCGGATCGGTCGAGGAAATGGGCGGTGTTCATCGGCAGGCTGTTCGTGGTCACTTCGTAACGTCTTCCCTGTTCGGCCAAAGATGGGCTGTCGACTCGCGCAAAGGGTCTGCGCCAAGTTTCGCCATTGAACCCCAAAACGCGCGGTTTCAAGAAAAGTCGATGCGCGCAACCGGTTGAAGCGCGCTGGCAACCCGCGCTAGGGCCGGTGCATGAGCAAATTAAGCGGTATCACGGTCGTCGATCTGACCCAGTTTCTTCCCGGACCGATGATGACGGTGATGATGGCCGATCAGGGCGCGACTATCATCAAGGTTGAGCCGCCGCAGGGCGATCCTGCGCGCCAGCAGGGGCCGTTCGATATGTATGGCGATACGCAGCATTCGGTCTGGTTCGCCAACCTCAATCGCGGCAAGCACAGCGTTGCGCTCGACCTGAAGAGCGAAGACGGCAAGGCGGCGCTGCGCGATCTGGTGCGCGGGGCGGATGTATTCGTCGAAGGGTTCCGGCCCGGCGTGATGAAGCGGCTGGGGTTCGATTATGAAAGCGTGAAAGCGATCCGGCCCGATATCGTTTACTGCTCCGTGTCTGCCTTCGGGCAGGAGGGGGATCTGGCGCACCACCCCGCGCACGATATGGCGGTTCAGGCGCTTGCCGGGTTTCTCAGCGTGAATGACGGGCCGGACGGAACGCCGGTGGTCCCGGGGGTCGCGAGCAGCGATATGGCCGCCGGTCTGACCGCGCTTTCTGCAGTGCTGATGGCGCTTGTCGGGCGCGCCAGCACGGGCGAGGGCGCATATATCGACTGCGCGATGTTCGACAGCCTGATGCCGTGGTGCGCGCACACCGCCAGCGGCGCGATTGCGGGCGGGGCAAGTCCCGTTTCAGCCGAACAAAGGTCGCTGGGCGGGGCGGCGTTCTATCAGGTTTACGAAACGAAAGACGGTCAGCATGTCGTGCTGGGCGGGCGCGAGATCAAATTTGCGCGCAACCTGCTCAGCGCGCTGGGACGCGAAGACCTGATCCCGCTGGCAGAGGCGCCGGCGGGCGCGCAGGGCGAGCTTATCGCATTCCTGCGCGGCGTTTTTGCGGAGAAAACCCGCGCGCAATGGACCGACTGGTTCGCCAATCACGACGTTGCCTTTGCCCCGGTGCTCGATTTCCGCGAGGCTCTGGATGAACCGCATGTCGGGCAGCGCGGCATCTGGGTGACGGCGCAGGACGGGGGCAAACACATCGCGCCTGCGATCCGGTTTGCCGGAGAGACATGGGCACCCGGCGCGGTGCCGCAGCTGGGCGGAGGAAAGGTTTAATGGCGCTGTTCTGTTTTCATTGCCGCGACGGCGAGGCGGGGGAGCGGCTTCGCGAAATCCACCGCGAGACGCATCTGGCGCATATCGCTGCAAACCTGCACGATTACGCGGTTGCAGGGCCGCTCAAACAGGACGGCAAGATCATCGGATCAATGCTGGTGATCAAGGCCGAGGATGACGATGATGCCCGCGCCAAGCTGGAGGCGGACCCGTATTTCACCGCCGGGGTCTGGCAGTCGATCCGCGTCGATGCGTTCACGCCGCTGTTTGGCGACTGGATGCCGCCCGACAGCGAAACCGATTAGGGCAGCAAGACGGTAGAGCCGGTGGTCTTGCGCGCTTCCAGATCGCGGTGCGCCTGCGCGGCTTCTTCGAGCGGGTAGGTCTGGCCGACCGTAATCTTCACCTTGCCGCTGCCGATCATCTCCCACACCCGTGCCATGCCAGCGGCGCGGTCTTCGGGCGTGGTGTAATAATGGAACAGCGTGGGGCGGGTGACGAACAGCGATCCCTTTTGCGCCAAAATGCCAAGGTTCACCTCGTCAACCGGGCCGCTGGCATTGCCGAAACTCACCAACAATCCGCGCGGGGCCATGCTGTCGAGCGAGGCTTCGAATGTGTCCTTGCCAACGCCGTCAAATACGGTCGGCACGCCAGCGCCGCCGGTGATCTCGCGCACTTCGGGGGCGATGTCTTCGCGGTCATACCGGATGACATGATCGCAGCCAGCGGCGCGCGCGGCGGCCGCTTTCGCCTCGGATGAGACTGTCCCGATTACACTTGCACCGATGGCTTTCAGCCATTGCACCATGATGAGGCCAACGCCGCCCGCCGCTGCGTGCACCAGCACCGTATCGCCCGCAGTTACATTGGCGCAGCGTTCGACCAGCCCTTCGGTTGTGGCGGCTTTCAGAATGGCGGCGGCGGCGACTTCATCGCTGATCCCGTCCGGCACTTTGAAAAGGGCGCTGGCGGGCATCACGCGGTGCGTTGCATAGGCGCCGAGACCAGGTCCCATGTAGGCGACCCGGTCGCCGACCGCGTAATCGCTCACACCATCGCCGACAGCTGTGATCGTGCCCGCAGCCTCCAGACCCAGACCGCTTGGCAGGTCAATCGGATAGAGGCCGGTGCGGTGATAGGTGTCGATGAAATTGAGGCCGATTGCGCCGTGTTCGATCAACACTTCGCCAGCCGCGGGTGAGGGAATAGCCTCCTCGGCCCACCCGATCACCTCGGGTCCGCCAAGCTGCTGGATAACGGCGCGTTTCATCGTCATTCGGCAGCTTCTGCGAATTGCGGGTGGTCACCCCATTCGGGCTGGATCGGAGCGGGAAGGCCGGTTTCTTCCTCACACGCGGCGCGCAATTCTTCGATGCTGGGCCCGTAATCAAACAATTCCAGCTCTCCGCGAGTGGATCTGATTTCCGCGCGCAGGCTCTCGGTTGCGTCTTTGTCGATCACTCCGTCATCGTCGGCGACGACACCGTAAGCGCGCGCGCCATCGGAGGTGACGAGGCCTTGCCGGATTTCGAGGCCGACCAGTTCAGGGTCGCGTTCCAGCGGATCGCCCCAGCCGCCGCCGCCCCATGTGATGAAGTGCAGCAATTCGCCTGCCTTCACCTCGACATCCTCGATCTTGTTGCCGACAATCTCGGTCGTGCCATCCGCGCGTTCGAGCACCTTTTGCGCGCGCGCGCCCGGATGCCCGCCATTGACGCCCCACGGCGGCACGAACCAGCGGTCATCATGGATCGCGATGGCTCCGTCCGCGAGGAAGCGGTAAGTCATGTGGATGCCGTTGCCACCGCGGTGCAGGCCCGCGCCGCCGCTGTCCGGCTCGGTCGAATACCGTTCGATCCGCAGCGGGAAATACCGCTCAAGAAATTCGTTCGGCACGTTGGTAAAGCCCGGCCAGAGCGAATGCCCGTCCGGCCCATCACCCAGCGGCCTGCCGGGGATGCCGCCAAATCCGATCTGGAACAGCTGGAACCATTCGCGCGATTTGCCGTGCCGCGTGTCCCAGCCCGAATAGAACAGGTGCGGGGATGAGCTGAACCCTGCCGCGTTGAGAAATTCCGGCGTGCCCTGACCCAGCAATCCGCCGAGGATATCGAAAATCCGCCCCAGCGCGTGGGTGCGGCCCGACAACGCTGCGGGGAATTGCGGTTTGAGCAGGGATCCTTCGGGAATGCGCACCTCGATCAGATCATAAAATCCGTCATTGAACAGGATCTGCGGATCGAAGACCATGATCATGTAAATGCCGAAGAACATCTTGAACATGTTCTCGTTCAGCAGGAAATTGATCGATGCAGCGGATTGCGGATCGGTCCCCTCGAAATCGAGAATGACTGTCTCACCCTCGCGCCACATCGTGCATTTGATCTTGTAGGGACCATAGCCCTTGCCATCATCGCACAGGTAATCTTCGAAGCTGACGGGTTTTTCGCCGACTGCCTGCGAGAGCAGCGCCTTCATCGCGCGGTGGTTGCGCGCCAGCAGTTCTTTCGTGGCGGAGATATAGACATCATCGCCAAACCGCTCCGCCATTTCGACCACGCGTTTCGACGCCACGCGGCACGATGCGATCAGCGCGTTGAGATCGGCCTGGCACCAGTCGGGCTTGCGCGTCTGGTGCATGACCAGCTTCATCAGGTCATCATTGTATTCGCCTTTT
The DNA here is from genome assembly GCF_042854385.1 of Erythrobacter sp. MTPC3. Lineage (NCBI taxonomy): Bacteria > Pseudomonadati > Pseudomonadota > Alphaproteobacteria > Sphingomonadales > Erythrobacteraceae > Erythrobacter > Erythrobacter sp. MTPC3. The sequence continues at coordinate 61,664 of NZ_BTGP01000012.1, read as the reverse complement.
TTCCAGATTTTCACTGGCGGAATACGCACGCCCTCTTCGAAAATGCTGGACGCGCCGATGGGCATGGAGCCGGGGACACTGCCGCCGATATCGGATTGGTGGCCGAACATCGCAGTATAGGCGATCAACCGGCCATCCTTGAACACCGGGAGCAGGACCAGCCAGTCATTTGAGTGGCTGACCGCGCCGTCACAGGAATAGGGATCGCTGAGGAAGATCATGTCGCCATCTTCCAGCGTGTCGTCGTATCCTTTCAGGAAGCCGTCGATGAAACTGCCGAACTGACCCACGATCATCTCGCCCGTAGGAGCGGCGATCAACGGAAAGGCATCGCCCTGTTCGCGGATGCCGGGCGACATGGCGGTGCGCACTAGCGTTGCGTCCATTTCGATCCGGGCGTTGCGCAGCGCGTTCTCGATAATGTCGAGCGTGACCGGATCGAGATCGATCTTCGCAAACGGAGTGTCGTTGGTTTCGATGATTTGTGCAGGCATCGGATCAGCCCTCGCTCGTCAGAGTGATAAGGATATTGCCGACTGCATCCACAGTGGCGGTGCAGCCCGTTTCGACCAGAGTGGTCGAGTCCATTTCGGTGATGATCGCAGGACCAGGGATGGTGTCGCCCTGTCGCAATCTCGCGCGGTCATAGATTGCGCCAGCCTGCTCGGCCCCGTCCATCCACAGCGTATGGTCGCGGATTTTCGCAGCCGATGGATCGCCGTCCCCCTCAGGCAGCTCGTTGGCGGGCAGGGCAGGCGCTTCGCCCAGGGCAACGGCGCGCAGGTTCACGATTTCGTGCGGGGTTTCCATGTTGAAGGTAAAGAGCCGCAAATGCTCCTCGTCAAAGCGGGCAAGGATGCCGTCGATCCCATTTGCATCCAGCACCGCCTTGTCGATTGTCAGCGGCACTTCAAAAGCCTGCCCTGCATACCGCACATCGACTTCGAACTGGACGACCAGCTGTTCTTCGGGAACGCCATCGGCAAGCAATTCGCCGCGCGTCTGCTCGGCCATTTCATCGAGCACGGCCTTGAGGTCGGCAATCGATGTGTCGCGCGCCAGTTTGGAGAAACTGCGCGCGGTTTCGGTGCGCATTTGCGTGGTCGCATCGCCCAGCGCGCACAGCACTCCCGGCGAAACCGGAGATACCGCGGGCCAGCTGCCCATCAGCCGCGCCACCGCATTCACATGCAGCGGACCCGCCCCGCCAAATCCCATCAGCGCGAATTCGCGTGGGTCATAGCCCTGTTGGACGCTGATCATGCGCAGCGCGCCGAACATGTTTTCGTTCACGATATCGATGATGCCGCGCGCCGCTTCCATCAGCGACACGCCCAGCGCATCGGCAATGGTCTGCACTGCCGCCTTTGCGCCTTCGCGGTCGAGCTGAAAACTCCCGCCCAGCAAATCTTCGGGAAGGTAGCCGAGCACCACGTTCGCATCGGTCACGGTCGGCAATTCGCCGCCCTTGTTATAGGCGACCGGTCCGGGGACCGCGCCCGCGCTTTCGGGGCCGACCCGCAGCGCCTTGGTCAGTTCCGGAACGTGCGCGATGGAGCCGCCGCCTGCGCCCACGGTCTTTACATCAAGGGCGGACGCGCGGACTGACAAATGCCCAACCTCGGTGGTGCGCACGCGGCGCGCCTCCAACCCTTCGATCAGGGCCACGTCGGTCGAAGTTCCCCCGACATCCAGCGTCAGGATGTTTTTCAGGCCAGCATGTTTCGCCACCCATTTCGCGCCGGTGACGCCGCCTGCCGGACCGGACATCAGGATATTGACCGGATGCTCTTCAGCTTTCTGGCTGCTCATCAATCCGCCATCGGATCGCAGCAGTGAAAGCTTGCCCTCCAACCCCTGATTTTCGAGCTGGTCGCGCAGGTTGGAGACATATTTGCTCACCACCGGACGCACGGCTGCGTTGGCGACCGTGGATAGCGTGCGTTCATATTCCTGCATTTCAGGCAGGACTTCGTGGCTGAGCGAGACAGGGATGCCGGGCAGTTCTTCTTCCGCGATCTCGCCAATGCGCGCTTCGTGCGCGCCGTTCACATAGGCGTTGATAAGGCTGACGGTGAGCGCCTCGATATTCTGATCCTTTAGCTGGCGCAGCACGCCGCGAACCGCGTCTTCATCCAGCGGGCGAACCTCTTTGCCATCTGCGCCCATGCGCCCCGGCACTTCCAACGTGTCTTCAAGATGCGCAAGCGGCTGCGGTTTTGGCCAGACGATCCAAGCGGCCAGCCCGCCGGGGACAAAGCTGCGGGCGATCTGCATCACGTCGCGGTAACCTTCGGTCGTGATCAGGCCGACTTTTGCGCCTTTCCCTTCGAGCACGGCGTTGGTTGCCACCGTCGTCCCGTGCAGGAAATAGGCGATATCCTTTGCAGAAACGCCCGCTTCGGCGGTGATGGCTTTCACCCCGTTCAGGATACCTTCGGAACTGTCATGCGGGGTGGAGGGCGTTTTGTGCCGCCAGAATTTGCCGTTCTCTTCATCGAAAAGCAGCAGATCGGTAAACGTGCCGCCAACATCGACGCCCAGCCTGTAAGTCATATAGTCACCCTGCTCCTAGAAAGTCGGATCGTGAGATCAATTCGGATTATGCCGCGCGCGCGACCCGTGAAGGCAATTCGCGGCCCAGAATGCCGGCGAACCAGCGGTTGGCAGCGATGGCCGATGACAGTTCGATGCCGCTATCAACACCGGATTGCTCCATCATGTAAACAAGATCTTCGGTCGCGATATTGCCCGTCGCGTTGGGGGCAAAGGGGCAGCCGCCCAGCCCGCCCAGCGACGCATCGAAGGTGCGCACGCCCGATTTAAATGCGGCCCAGGCATTGGCGATGCCGGTTGCGCGGGTATCGTGGAAATGGGCGCGCATCGGGATGCGCCCGTGCAGCAATTCGCGCAGGCGGGCGAACAGATCCTCAACCTGCGCGGGCACGCCGACGCCAATCGTATCGGCCAGCGCGATTTCGGCAGGGCTTTCCGCTGCCAATTCTTCGGCAATGGCGAGGACGGTTTCGGGTTTAACCTCGCCTTCGAACGGGCACCCGAATGCGGCGCTGATCGTGACCTGCGCGCTTAACCCTTCCGCCTTGGCAAAGCGGATCATGTCGCGCGTTTCCGCAGTCCCCTGCTTGATGGTCTGGCCCTGGTTTTTCTGTCCGAACGTATCGCTCGCCACCACGACGCAGCCTGCCTGATCGATCCCGCGCCGGCCGCCTTCGCGTGTGGCAAGGCCGCGCAGCACGCCGCGTTTATTGAGGGTCAGTCCGATATAGGTCACGTCGCCGCGGTCGGGCAGGGCGGCAATCACATCCTCTGCATCGGCCATTTGCGGCACGCGCTGCGGGTGGACAAAGCTCGCCACTTCCAGCCGCCGCGCGCCATAGCCGATCATCCGTTCGATCATGGCCAGTTTATCGGCGGTGGAGATGATGTCCGATTCGTTTTGCAGACCGTCTCTCGGGCCGACTTCGACGAGTTCGATACTTTCATTTCGCATGGCCGGAATCGCCCGTGGTGGTTGGGGGTATGCAGCGCCTGATACGCAAATTGTATACAAAAGCAAATGTCGTGACTATAGGCCGCGATTGTCCAGGGCGGGTTTGTATCTCCCTGTGCGTGATTGTGTAGATTATAAGCGCGTTTGTGTCCTCCTTGGCCCAGACCCGCATCTGAGAGGTAAACTTTCATGGCCCAAGGTGCACTCAGCGGATTGCGATTGATCGAAATGGGGCAGCTTATCGCAGGCCCGTTTTGCGGCCAGCTGATGGGTGACCACGGGGCGGAGGTGATCAAGATTGAGCCGCCCAAAGTGGGCGATGCGATGCGCAATTGGGGGCAGGGCATCCCGCTGTGGTTTTCGGTCGTGGCGCGCAACAAGAAATCGATCACGCTCAACCTGCGCGAAAAAGACGGCCAGCAGATCGTCAGAAAGCTCGCGGAAAAGGCCGATTTCCTGCTTGAGAATTTTCGGCCCGGAACGCTGGAGCGGTGGAACCTCGGCTGGGAGGAACTGCATGCCATCAACGAGGCGCTGATCATGATCCGGGTATCGGGTTACGGGCAAACCGGCCCCTATTCCAGCCGCGCAGGATATGGCGGCATTGGCGAGGCGATGGGCGGAATGCGGTATATCGCAGGCGAGCCGGACCGCCCGCCAAGCCGTGCAGGTCTTTCCATAGGGGACTCGCTGGCGGCAACCTATGCCTGCCTCGGCGCGCTGATGGCGCTTAACCACCGGCACAATACGGGCAAGGGCCAGATGGTTGATTCAGCAATTTATGAAAGCGTGCTGGCCATGATGGAATCGACCATTCCCGAATTTACCGTGGCCGATCACATCCGCGAACGCACCGGATCGATCCTGCCGAGGGTTGCCCCGTCAAACGTCTATCCGACAAAGGATGGCAGCGTGCTGGTGGCGGGCAATCAGGACAGCGTGTGGAAACGCATGGCAACAATGATGGGAGTGCCGGAACTGGGCGATGATCCGCGTTACAATTCGCACATGGCACGCGGCGAACGGCAGGCCGAACTTGACGATCTGATCAGCGACTGGACGCGGCAATATACCAGCCGCGAAGTGCTGGATCTATGCGAACAGCACGGCGTGCCCGCCGGGAATATGTACCGCGCTCCCGAAATGCTCGAAGACCCGCATTTCGCCGCGCGACAGGCGATTGTAGACGTGCCTCACCCGCTGCATGACAATTTCAAGATGCAGAATGTCGCGCCCAAACTGTCCGAGACGCCGGGAAATATCGGCTGGGTCGGACCCGAGCTGGGTCAGCACAATGAAGAGATTTACGGCGAGCTGCTGGGCATGGATACGCGCACGATGGATGCGCTGGCGGAACGCGGCATTATCTAGCCGCCCCTGCACGTCAGGGAACGCGGGCTACTCTGCGGCTTCGGTGCCGTAATCACTGGAAGACGGGCCGCCGCCGGTCAGCTCTGCCGCGTCGGCAAAGGTGTGGAACGCGCGGCGCAGGTGGCTGCCCATGACAGCTTCGGCCCATGCGGTATCACCGGCGCGAAAAGCGGCGATCAGTTCGTCATGATCGCGCGCGGATTGCCTTAAATCCTCGATCGAATAATGGCGCGCTGTGCGCAGGACTATCGGTTGTTCGACCAGCATTGACAGCACTTGCCCCAGCCTGGGCGAGTGCGCGGCTTTGGTGATGATCTCGTGGAACACTCGGTTCGCATCGAGGAACCGGGGAATGTCGGGCGGCGAGCCGTCAACCGCTGCGTGCAGTTCGAGGTTCACCCGCTCCAGATGATGGATCTCTTCGGCGGTGATGCGGCTGGCGGCGCGGTTTGCGGCGTGCCCTTCGAGCATTTGCCGCAAGGTGAACATTTCATCGATGTCATCGCGCGACCAATCGGCGACAAAGATCCGCTTCGATGCGGAGCGCACCAGCAGCATCTCGTTTTCGAGCCTGCGCATCGCCTCGCGCACTGGAGTGCGGCTGACACCGGCAATTTCGGCCAACTGCTCTTCTGTAACCTGCGCACCGGGCTGGACCGATCCGCCCAGCAAGAATGCGCGGATTTCGTCATAAGCCTTTTCCGACGCCTTGCTCATGCAAAACCGGCAGCGGCGGTGCGGCAGCTCTTTGTGTCACTAAAAATCATCATTCAGGGCCCAATTCCCATACATTTCCCCCGCCCTACCAATTCTCCTTGACGCAGGCAAATTGTATACAATAATGCAGGCTCGGGGTTATTCAGGACGTATCAGGGAGTCCTTCCGATGAAATATTCAAAGACGATTTTGGCAACAGGCGCTGCGCTGGGGACGATTGCTTCGGCCAGCCCGGCCGTGGCGCAAGACGCTCCTCCGGCGGAGGATGCTGCTGCAGAAGACGATAACGCAATCATCGTGACGGCCCGCAGGCAGTCGGAAACGCTGGCCGAGATTCCAAGTTCGATCACCGTCTTTACCGCCGACACGCTGGAAAAAACCGGGATTGAGCGCGCGGATGAATTCGTCCAGCTGACCCCCGGTGTTACCATCGTCAGCGGCACGGCAGAGGCCGGCGACACACAGATCAACATTCGCGGTATCAACGGCGCGCGCGATGCGGAAAGCTCCGTCGCGCTGGTGGTCGACGGCATCCTGAAAACAAACACCGCGCAGCTGAACCAGGATCAGGGGACGCTTCGCCAGATCGAAATCCTGAAAGGTCCGCAGGGCGCGCTGTATGGGCGCAACGCGGCCGCCGGTGCGATTGTCATTCAGACGCTGAAGCCGGCCGACTTCCTTGAAGGTGGGATTGAGGTTTCCGCCGCGCAGGACAACACATATTCCGCTAATGGATATATCTCAACGCCGGTCGGGGCGAGCGCCGGGTTGGTCCTGTCGGGCAGCTATTTCACCACTGACGGGTTCTTCACAAACCGGTTCCTGAACGCCGATGTGGTCGATGATCAGGAAATCTGGTCTGTCGATGGCCGCTTTGTCGCCGATCTCGGCCCGGACACCGAAGTCGATATCAAGGCGCGGTATGCCGACCTCAAAGGCGCGTCGATCAACTACAATACCTCGTTCCAGCTGCCCAATTTCGCAGCTGTCGATCCGGCATTTTTTGAAGACGTGAATGAGCACCCGTTCGGTTTTTACGGCAATATTCGCCCGATTAACGAACAGCAGACATTCGAAGTGTCGGCCAAGATCGAGCATGATTTCGAGGCCGTGACGCTTACTGCCTGGGCGCTGTATAGCGATGTCGATCAATTGCTGATTGCGGACGGCACGTCGGCTGATTTTGCGCGCTTCACTTTCCCAACCGGCACCGATGCATCGACCGATGCGTCCAACGCCTGTTTCGGCTCGACAGCCGAGCTGAACGGTTTCCCGCTTAACCCGCCAACCTTTATCGGTCAGACACCCGTCCCGTTCATTTTCGACCCCGCGACGGGTTCGACGTTTGGCGGGTTCAGCCCGACGACCTGCGACGGCACGCAATTGCAGATCCGCGAGCAAAGCGACATCAGCGGAGAGGTCCGCCTCGCATCGAACGGTGACGGCCCATTCCAATGGCAGGTCGGCGCATATTACCTTCATATCGACCGCGAAACAGGCGTTAGCCTAGGCGCGGATCTGGGGCTGGGCGTATCGCGTGAGCTGTTTAATGAGCCGGGTTCTTTCAACCCGACCACGCAGCTTTACAACGATGATTTCTCGACCGATGTCTACGCCGTGTTTGCGTCTGTTGATTACGAGATTACGGACCGGTTCGAAATCGGGTTGGCCGCGCGCTATGACATTGAAGATCGTTCGGTGAGCAGCCTCGTGCCGACCGCGACCGATCCATTTGGCGGCGGTCCGATCAATCCGGGTCAGGCATTCGGCGCGATCCCCGATCAGTCGGCGACGTTCAAGCAATTGCAGCCAAAACTGTCGCTGCGTTATGAGCTGGCCGATGATCTCAATTTCTACGCAAACTGGGGCATCGGGTTCAAATCCGGCGGCTTCAACAATCAGGGCTCTGCCGCGATTGTCGATCAGGCGTTCAACCAGTTCATCGGCACGAATGTCCTGATCGAAGACCTCTACCGCAAAGAAAAATCGAGCGCGTTCGAGGCCGGGATCAAAGGGTCTGCCATCAATGGCAAACTGACCTTTGACCTTGCGGGGTATTACACCGAAATCGACGATATGCAGTTCTTCGAATTCTTCGTCGGAGCGTTTGGCCTGCTGCGCGTGGTGTCGAACATCGACGAGGTCGAGGTTTATGGCGCGGAAGCCAACGTCAATTTCGAAGTGATCGAGGGGTGGGATTTCTTCGGTGCGGTCAACGTCACCGAAAGCGAAATTCTCGTCAATGCCTCGCGCCCCGTCACGGTCGGCAACAAGTCGCCCTATACCTCGGACTACACCATCAACCTCGGCACCCAGATAGAGGCGCCGCTCGCCAGCACGGTCGATCTGCTGGTCCGCGCCGATTACCGCATCACCGGGCCAACGTGGTTTCACACAGTGCAGGACGACACCTCGCCAACCCTGTTCAGCGGCCTGCTGCCCGGTTCCGCGCTCGCGCTTCCGGCATTTGTCGGGGATGCGGACTATTCCGTGACAGAGCGGGAGGCGTTCGGCGTGCTGGACCTTCGCGTCGGTCTGGAAGGGGACAGCTGGCGGATCACGGCGTTTGCCGACAACATGCTCAATCGCAAGTATCTCAACGAGGTGATCCCGGCTATCGAGTTTGGCGGTTCGTTCATCTCACCGGGCGGTCGCCGCCGTCTTGGCGTTGAACTGGGCTACGATTTTTAAGCAGCAGGAGCCGTTCGGGTGCACGATAAAGAGGACGTAAAGAGCAACTACGCCGGCGTCTTCGAAGGCAGGATCGGGTTCGGGCAGCGCCCGGCCCTGATCCTGATTGATTTTGTCGAGGCGTATTTCGCGCCCGGCAGCCCGCTTTTCGCAGATGTGGGCAGCGCCTTGGCCGCAGCGATTGAGCTGCGCGCCGCGGCGCGTGAGGCGAATGTGCCAGCGCTTTACACCAACGTCGAATACCACCCCTCCATGCGCGATGGCGGCAGGTTCGCGCAAAAGGTCGGCGCGCTCAGCAGTTTTACGCGCGGCAATCCGCTGGGCGCATGGGCGAACGGGCTGGAGCCATCTGCAGACGAGCTGGTGATTTCAAAACAATATGCGAGCGCGTTTTTCGGCACCTCGCTCGCCTCGACACTGGCCGCTGGCGGGCATGACAGCCTTGTCATCGCCGGGCTTTCGACCAGCGGCTGCGTGCGCGCGACCTGCGTGGATGCGTGCCAGCACGGCTTCATCCCGATCGTGGTGGAACAGGCCGTGGGCGACCGTCATGACCAGGTGCACCGCGCCAACCTGTTCGACATGAACGCAAAATATGGCGACGTTGTCAGCCTGGACGAAGCAAAAGCGCATTTCGCCAGCAGTTGCTGAGCGGGCGCTGAGCGCAAAAGCGGGCCTTATCCCTCGATCAGGACACGCCCTGCCACTGCGTCCAGCTTTGCCAGCAACGCAGGGTCATGTTCGTCGGGCGCTGTGATGATCGCATCGTCGAGCGCGGTGTCTATCGGTGACGCGGCGCGTTTTTTCGGCAATTTGGTGATGAATTTTGCGACCATGTCGCGCGCAAGATCGCTGTTGGCTTCCATCTGGGCGATCACCTGCGCCACGTCGACCGCATCCCCATCGCGCCAGCAATCGTAATCGGTGCACATCCCGACCAGCGCATAGGGCAGCTCTGCTTCGCGGGCTAGTTTCGCCTCTGGCATGGCGGTCATTCCGATTACGTCCGCGCCCCATTGGCGATACAACCGGCTTTCCGCGCGGGTGGAAAATTGCGGACCTTCCATCGCGAGATACGTCGCCCCGACGGCAACCTTGCCCTTGCAGGCCTGCACCGCTTTGGCTGCCATTTCCGAAAGGCGCGGGCAGACCGGATCGGCCATTGAAACATGGGTGACGAAACCGCTGGTGTAATAGGTCGATGCACGCTGAACCGTGCGGTCGATAAACTGTTCGACCACGGCAAAACGGCCCGGCTCGATCTCTTCGCGCAGAGATCCGATGGCTGAAATGGCCAGAATGTCGGTGCAGCCAGCGCGTTTGAGCGCATCGATATTGGCGCGCGAATTCAGCTCGCCCGGGCTGATCGGGTGCCCGCGCCCGTGACGCGGCAGGAACCGGACCTTCACATCGCCGATGCGCCCGCACAAAATCTCGTCTGACGGGTCGCCCCAGGGGGTGTCGATCGCGATCCACTGTTCGTCTTCCAGACCTGCAATGTCATACAGGCCAGAACCGCCGATGATCCCGATACACCATTCGCTCGCCATGTGTGTGCGTGCCCCGTCAGATACTTACGTCCTGCATCCGGCCTTAGGTCAGGTCGAAGCGTTCCGGCAAGACCTTCCGCACAAACGCATCGGCTTTGGCATAGGGTCCGGCGATGGAGGGGCGCGCCTGCATCCGGTCGAAATGCGCCGACAGCGCGGGGTAATCATCCAGCGGTGTCTCTGCCACCAGCGATACCTGCATCAGCACGCAGGCGACGCTGATATCGGCAATGGATAGCGCGCCGCCAGCATAAAACTCCGCATCGCCCAGCGTCTCGTCCAGATAGGCGAAAATCGGCGGCATCTGCTGCGACCAGCTTTCGCGCGCCTTTTCAAGGTCAGGGTCTTTCCCCTGATTGACCGAGAAGAAAATCGGCCTGAAAATTCCCAAACCGCCTGCCGCCGCGAGAACGGTGTCGGCATATTCTTCGATCGTCAGCGCGCGGCCATACGCAAATGCGTCTTCGGGATAGAGCGATGGGGCGGAGTGCTTTTTCTCGATATAGGCGGCGATGGCAGAACTGTCGGCGATGGTGCCGCCCTTACCCTCCGCCGCGATTGACCGGTCGCGCATCACGGGAATGCGTTTCATCGGGGAAATGTCGGTGAACCATTGCGGCGGGTCGAAAACGTTGACCGGTTCAATGTCGAACGGGACGTCTTTTTCCAGACAAATTGCAGCAACCTTGCGCACGAAGGGCGATACCGGGCTGCCATAAAATACCAGTTCGGCGGCATCTTGTGTCATCATTGCGTCTCCTCTTTGCAGCCCTGCATAGTGCGCCGGTTGCATAGCGCAACTGATAGGCGCTGCGGCCCAGCGCAAGGCGTATGGTCTACGCCGTATTGGAGATTGATTTTTGTGTGCGATGGTTCACCTTCGCCGCAAGCGGGAATTCCCGCGAACAGATTCGAGAGAGGAACAATCATGGCGACGCAGTACAAGAACCTCATCAATGGCGAACTCACAGACACCGGCGAATGGCTGGATGTCGTGAACCCGGCGACCGAGGAAGTGATCGGCCAGGTCCCCGCATGCGGCCAAGCCGAACTGGATAAAGCGGTTGCAGGCGCGCGCACAGCGTTCAAGACATGGAAGAAAACCTCCATCGAGGAACGCCGCGCCGCGATCATGGCGATCTCCGGCGCGATCAAGGAAAACGCGGAGGAACTGTACCGACTGCTGACGTCCGAGCAGGGTAAGCCGCACGAGCAGGCCAAGGGCGAGATTTACGGCGCTGCCGGTATGGCTGCTGCGCAATCGACGCTCGAGCTGGAAGAAGAGATCGTGCAGGACGATGACACGCGTCTGCATCGCAGCCGCCGCGTGCCGGTGGGCGTTGTCGGCGGTATCGTTCCGTGGAATTTCCCGGTGATGATGGCGATCCAGAAAATCGTGCCTGCCATGCTTTCGGGCTGCACAATTGTCCTCAAACCATCGCCCTTCACCCCGCTCACCACGCTCAAAGTTGCCGAACTGATCGCGGACAAGGTGCCTGCTGGCGTCGTCAACATTATCACGGGCGAAGATGATCTCGGCCCGATGATCACCTCGCACCCCGACATCGACAAGATCACCTTCACCGGCTCCACCGCGACCGGTAAAAAGATCATGGAAGGCGCCAGCGCCGACCTCAAACGGATCACGCTGGAACTGGGCGGCAACGATGCCTCCATCGTCCTGCCCGATGCCGATCCGAAAAAGGTCGCAGAGCAACTCTTCTGGTCGAGCTTTTCCAACGCAGGCCAGATCTGCGTCGCAGCAAAGCGGATCTACATCCACGAAGACATCTATGACGAGCTGAGCCAGGCCATCGCCGATTATGCCAAGACGGTGACCGTCGGCGACGGCGCGCAGCAGGGCACGGGAGTCGGCCCGATCCAGAACAAAAAGCAATATGACCGCGTGGTCGAACTGATCGAGGATGCCAAGGATAACGGCTATAAATTCCTGACCGGCGGCGATGTTGATCCGTCAGGCTCGGGGTATTTCGTGCCGCTGACAATCCTCGACAACCCGCCAGAGGACGCGCGCATCGTGGCCGAGGAACAGTTTGGTCCGGTCATGCCGCTGATGAAATTCTCAACCGAGGAGGAGGTGATCCAGCGCGCGAACAATTCCGAATACGGCCTCGCCGGTGCAATCTGGACGGCTGACACGGACAAAGGGGTCGAGATGGCCGAGCAACTCGAAACCGGGACCGTGTGGATCAACGAATACCTCCACCTGTCGCCATTTGCGCCGTTCGGCGGGCACAAGCAGTCCGGCTTTGGCGCGGAATACGGCACGGAAGGGCTGAAGGAATTCACCTATCCGCAGGTCATCACTGTGAAGAAAGACAACGTCGTCGCATAACGCCTGATGGGCGGCACGACATCTGACGAACTGATCGAAGGGCTGGCACGGGCAATGTCCCGTGCTGGCCTTTCGCCTGTCACGGGCCTGGCCCGATTGACGGGCGGGGCGACGATGGAAAGCTGGCGGTTTGAGGCGGGCGGTGACGGCTTTGTGCTGCGCCGTGCGCCGAGTCTCGAATTTATGGCGGATCGCCCGTTCGGCCACGGTGTCGAGGCGGCAGTGATACGCGCGGCACGGGCAGCAGGTGTCACGGCGCCTGAAGTGATCGTGGAGCTTGAACCGGATGACGGGATCGGCAGCGGTTTCGTGATGCGCGCATTGCCGGGTACGCCGGACCCGAAGCAGATCCTCGCTATGGAGGAACCCGGCCGGCTGCTGTCCGAATGCGCGGCCAATCTGGCGCGCATCCATTCCCTGAAACCGGGCGATGTGCCTGATGCCGTCCCAGTGATGGATTACCGGCAGGCGATCGCGGACCTTCGTCAGCAATTCGAGGAAGCGGGCGGCGACCGTCCGATCATTGCGCTGGGCCTCAAATGGATGGAGGACAATTGTCTTGATCGGGTCGAGCCGGTGCTGATCCATGGCGATTACCGGATGGGTAATCTCCTTGCGGAGGATGGCTGGCTGACAGGCGTGCTCGATTGGGAGCTGGCGCATTTTGGCGACTACCACGAAGACCTCGCCTTCGGCTGCATGGCCGTGTGGCGGTTCGCACGGTATGATCGGCCTGCGCTGGGACTGGGCAGTCTCGAGACGTATTTCGATGCCTATCAGGTCAATGGCGGCCGCCCGTTAGACCGCAAACGCTTCCGTTATTGGCTGATCCACCGCACGGTCTGGTGGGCGCTCGGATGCCTCAAGATGGCGGACCAATGGCGCAGCGGTGCGGACCGGATGCTGGAGCGGACAGTCATCTCGCGCCGCACCAGCGAGCAAGAACTAGACCTGCTGATGCTCTTGGAGGAGGATGCGCCCGATGAAGAGCGCGCAAAGCCCGTCGACGTACCGCGCGACTTCATCGCGCATGGAGAGGCAAGCAGCGGCGAACTGGCCAATGCGATCAGCGAATGGCTGGCGACTATCAAACACCGATTGGAAGGGCATGACCGTTTCCAACTGGCGGTTGCGCGCAACGCGCTGAGCATGATTGCGCGGAACGATCAGCTTATGCCCCAACACGAAGATTTGCAGCTTGCCGATGCTATTTTCGCAGGAGAGGTTTCGCTGTCATCTTCAGGTCTGCTGACCAAACTGCGTCAGCGCGCGCTCGACAAACTGAGTGTGGACGTACCCAAATATCCCGCGCTTGCCGCCGCGCGAAAAGAATGGACCGGAGAGAGCTAATGAACTTCGCAATTCCCGCCGATCTGCAAGCATACTTAGGCGAACTCGACGCCTTTATCGAGGCCGAGATCAAACCCCTCGAAAATCAGGACGACAACATCCGCTTCTTCGACCATCGCCGCGAACATGCGCGCACGGATTGGGACCGCGGCGGCCTTCCCCGCGAGGAGTGGGAGGCGCTGCTGCGCGAAGCCACCGCCCGCGCCGACAAGGCGGGGCATTGGCGTTTTTCCGCGCCCAGGCAATATGGCGGCAAGGACGGATCGAACCTGTGGATGGCAGTCATCCGCGAACATTTCGCGCGCAAGGGGCTGGGCCTCCACAATGACCTCCAGAACGAACACTCGATCGTCGGCAATTTCCCGTTCGTCGCGATGTTCGATCAATGGGGCACAGAGGAACAGAAAGCCGAATTCATCACCGGCGGGTTCGAACGCACGCGCCGCGTTGCCTTTGGCCTGACAGAGCCTGATCACGGTAGTGACGCGACCCATATGGAAACCCGCGCCGTGCGCGAAACTAGGGGCGGCGTGGATGGCTGGCGGATCGACGGCGAGAAGATGTGGATCACCGGGATGCACACCGCCACGCACTGCGCGATGTTCGCCCGCACGGCGGGTGAGGCAGGCAGCGCGAGCGGCATTACCTGCTTCCTAGTACCCAACCCGAACGACGGCCTCACAATTGAGGAGTGGATGTGGACGTTTAACATGCCGACCGACCACCCGCGCCTGTCGGTCAGCAATGTCTGGGTGCCCGACAGCGCGATCCTTGGCGTAGAGGGGCGCGGCCTCGCGCTCGCGCAAAGCTTCGTCCATCAGAACCGTATCCGGCAGGCTGCCAGCAGCTGCGGCGCGGCAATGTTCTGCATTGATGAAAGCGTGAAATATGCACGGAAGCGCAAACCGTTTGGAGAGGCGCTTTCCAAAAATCAGGCGATCCAGTTTCCGCTAGTCGAATTGGCGACGCAGGCGGAAATGCTGCGCCTGCTCATCTTCAAAACGGCGTGGGAGATGGACAACATGCCGCATGAAGAGATCGAGCGGAGCATTTCTGACAAGGTATCAATGTGCAATTACTGGGCGAACCGGCTGGTGTGCGAGGCCGCTGACCGCGCAATGCAGGTGCATGGCGGCATCGGCTATTCACGCCACACCCCGTTCGAACACATCTACCGCCACCACCGCCGATACCGCATCACCGAAGGATCGGAAGAGATCCAGATGCGCAAAGTGGCAGCGTATCTGTTCGGTTATCTCGGGCCGAAAAAGGGCACGTTCGGTTAGGCGTCTGCCTCGCCCGCGGGCTCTTCGCCGGGAAGATAAACCCCTTCGCCGCTGCGGGAAGCCGAGGCGGATGCCAGATAAAGCACAATGCCGATACCCACGAGGGCCAGCGTCGAGACTTGCGACTGGAACGGCACCTGCATTGCCATCCAGATGACCATCACAGTCGCAATTGCGATTATCGCGGCCCAGCGCCAGTCCATCGTCGCTGCGATGTCGCCGTCATTGCGCCTCCAAACGGCTATGAGCGCTGCTACCATCGTCAGCATGATGATCTGTTCGACGGATACGACCAGAAGCGCGAGGATCGCAAAGCTGCCGGACACCGCCAAGGCAATAACGATCAAGGAGTAGACGATGATCGCGACCGAAGGGGTTTGAAACCTCGGCGAAAGGTGCTTGAAAATAGGCGGTAGAAGTCCGCGCCGACCCATCCCATACGCGATCCGCGGCATGGCGATGAAACTGTTGAGCTGGTTCGTTCCGATCGAAAAAATGGCTGCAATGCTAATGAGCAAGGCGCCTCCTCCACCAAGAACCGCTTCCCCGGCTGCGGCAAGAGGGCTGTGGGTCGTGTTTGCGCCGGGTGCAATGGCGATATAGCTCAATTGGATAAGCGCATAAAAGGCCGCGACTATGGCCAGGTTCAGATAGATTGATCGAAAAACCACCCTGCGCGGCTGCGTGACCTCTCCGGCGGCGACCGTCACTGTGCCAGCCCCTGAAAAAGCATAAGCGAGAAGCAGCGCGAGCGCCTCGATTTCGGAAAACTGCGGCAATTGGACGTCAGTCGGAACACCGTTTGTTGCAAGTCCTGCCGCGCACAGGATCAACAATGGAGCAAGCTTGATCGATGTGCCTACCCAAAGCGCCCCAACCGACCGCCGCATCCCGATAAGGGATATGCCTGCAAACAGAACGATCAAAGAGACGATAGTGACTGGCATCGCCACCGGCCCACCGAAAAACGGGAAAATCGCGGCAAGATAGGCGACCATCACATGGAAATTGGCTGCTCGCCCAGCCATGTTTCCCGCAAGAGTGAACCAGCCGATCTGAAAGCCGACAAAACGGCCAAACGCATGTTGAGCGTAAAGCTGCGGGCCGCCCGACTGCCTGAATAACGTCGAAAGTTTCGCAGGGACAGCAACCAGACAGGCGTAGAAGAGCGCAAATATCAGGATTAGATAGGGCGAAAAATTACCCGCTCCCGCATAAAGAAGTGCAGGCAGTGCGAAAATACCTGCTCCCACCACTCCATTGAGATTGATGAGCACTGCGCCGGGCAAGCCGACAACGCGCGGCGGTGCGTTGATATCGCTCATGCGCCTTGCTCACGGCTTTCAGGAAGGTCGATTCCGTCCTGTTTGACCGCGCCCCGCTTCGCCAGAAAGAACAGCGCGAGGCCGACTGCCAGCATGCCGGCGGCTCTCCACACATCTTCCAGTGAAAGCTGTGACAGCAGCCAGCCGATATACCCGGTCGCCACCACCACGATGACCGCCCAGCGCGCATCGGTTGCCGCGCGCAGGCCGGCGTCGTCGCGTTTCCACATCGTGACAAACGCCGCGATCACGGCAAGGAAACCGATCTGTTCGGCGCTGACGAGCAATGTCGCAAGAATCTCGAACGTGCCGGACAGCGATAGCGCCGCGATGACACCGCCATAGGCGCCGATGGCGACAGCAGGAGTTTTGAACCGCTGCGAAACGAATGCGAAAACATGCGGCAACAGACCGCGCCGCGCCATGCCATAGATTAGACGCGGGACGGCCACGAAGATGTTGATCTGGAGGGTGGCGATGGAGAAAATCGCCGCGAGGCTGACCATCAGGCTTCCGGTTGGGCCAAGGACTTCCTCGCCCAAAGCGGCGAGCGGAATATCGAGCGCGGAGGCATCGGGAGCTGCCGCGATATAGGCCCACTGGACCAGCACGTAAAAGACCGCCACGCCTCCCAGCGTAAGGAACATTGACCGCATGATAGTCTTGCGCGGATTCTTCACCTCACCGGCGGCATACACTGCGATATCGCATCCTGAAAAAGCAAAGGCGAGCAGCAATGCAATCGATTCCAGCTCTGAAAAAGCGGGCAGGCTCACCTCGGTCGGCACGCCGTTTTGGGCGAAGCCTATGAGAACCAGCAGCAGGATCGGTGCGAGTTTGAGAACCGTCCCGACCGCCACCGCGCCCACCGATCGCGCGGTGCCGCTGATGCTGAGCCCGGTGAACGCCGCGATCAGGATGGCGATGGTTGCCAGGCGGATCGCGGGATCGGCAAAGAACGGAAAGATCGCCGCGAGATATGACAACAGCACGTGAAAATTCGCCGCGGCGCCCGACATGTTGGCGACGAGTGAAAGCCAGCCGACCTGAAACCCGACCGCCGGACCAAAAGCGTGTTCGGCGTAAAGCTGCGCGCCGCCCGATTGCCGGAACACGGTGGACAGTTTGGCAATGATCGCCAGCGCGCTGCCATACAGACAGGCGAAGATCAGGATTGCTATCGGTGAAAACGATCCGGCTGCCGCAAACAAAAACGCAGGCAGCGCGAATATTCCGGAACCGATGACGCCGTTTATGCTGACCACGATTGTGCCAGCCATCCCCACCACGCGCGGCGGTTTCATGTCATATGCGATTGTGTGTCCCCCACACGAAACGCTTCCCCAGATTGTTTGAAACCAAGCGCGGCGCCAAGTCAATCGTGCGGATGTTTACCTGCAAGCCCTAGCAATATCGTTTCGCGCCGCTAGTCTTCCGCGCCAACACAGGGAGATATTCATGCGCCATTTCACCGCCACTTTGCTTGCAGGCACGATGCTTGCCATTCCGGCTGCGGCCTTCGCCGATGATCACGATGCCGAGGATAAGGGCTGGGATATCGAAGCGCCCAAGGGGGCGGTGATCCAACAGGTGGCGATTGAGACCGATGAAGGCACGTGGATGGATGTCGATGTGTCGCCCGATGGGCGGACAATCACGTTCACGATGCTCGGCGATATCTACACCATGCCGATCACAGGCGGCACGCCGACGCGTATCTCCGATGGTCTGGCGTGGGAGGTTCACCCGCGCTTCTCTCCCGATGGATCGCGCATCGCGTTTACGTCTGACCGGGGCGGCGGCGACAACATCTGGGTGATGAAGGCGGACGGTTCGGACAAACGGCAGCTGACCAAGGAAAGCTTCCGCTTGATGAACCAGCCGACCTGGTCGCCCGATGGCCGGTTCATTGCAGCGAAGAAACATTTCACCACGCAGCGTTCGCTCGGCACGGGCGAAATCTGGATGTATCACGTCTCTGGCGGCGGCGGCGTCCAGGTGGTCGAGCGGGCGAGCGAGTCCCTGCAAAAGGAACTGGGTGAGCCGGTATTCGCGCCCGATGGCGGCGCGATTTACTACACGCGCAACACCACCGGCGGGAACACTTTCATCTATGCGCAGGACTCCCAAACCGGCATCTTCGCGATCGAGAAGTATGATCTGGAGACAGGCGAGGTTTCGACAGCGGTAGACGGATTTGGCGGCGCGGTTCGCCCTGCGCCTTCCCCCGATGGCAAGGAGATCGCATTTGTCCGGCGTGACAAGGATCAAAGCCAGCTATGGGTAAAGGATTTGGCCAGCGGGGCAGAGCGCATGATCTATGGCGCGCTCGACCTTGATCTACAGGAAACGTGGGCCGTGACCGGTGTCTATCCGAACATGGACTGGACGCCGGATGGCCGCTCCATCGTGTTCTGGGCGGGCGGCAAACTGAACCGGATCGACAGCGATGGCTCGAACTTTGCCGAGATACCGTTCCGCATCAACGATACCCGCGGCATTGCCGATGCGCCGCATCCGGTCATAGAAGTTGCGCCTGACCGGCTGACCACCCGCATGGCCAAATACGGCACGCTGTCGCCCGATGGCAGCCGCGTTGTGTTTGAAACTCTCGGAAAGCTCTACACCAAATCTGCGCGCGGGCGCGATGCACCGCGTCCCCTGACGGGCGACACCAGCGATACGGTGGAGGCATTCCCGGCATTCAGCCGCGACGGATCGCGGATCACCTATGTCCGCTGGAGCGATGATGATCTGGGCGAGGTTGTGGTGGCCAATGCCGATGGCAGCAATGCGCGGGTCGTCACATCGATGCCGGGCCATTACCGGGTGCCGGTGTTCTCGCCGGACGGGCGGACCATCGCCTTTGAAAAACGCAGCGGCGGCTATCTGACTGCGCCGGAATATTCCGAGAATACCGGCGTTTATGTCGTGCCGGTGAGCGGCGGCGAGGCCACCAAGGTCAGCGGCGATGGCGGATCTCCGCAATTCGCCGATGCCTCTGACCGGATATTCATGAACACCTATGGCGACGGCAAACTGTCGCTCGTCTCTGCCAATCTCGACGGGGAAGCGGTGCGCACCCATGCGCGCGGCGATCTTGCCAATGATTTCCGCATCTCGCCCGATGGCCGAACGATTGCATTCCGGCAGAATTACGAAGTGTTTGCCATGCCGGTCATTCCGGGCGGCAAGCCTGTTGATGTGAGTGAGACAGGCGGTGCTTTGCCAGTCACCAAAGTCAGCACCGGCGGGGCGGATTACCTCGGCTGGGCGCGGGGCGGCGATACGCTGTTCTGGTCGATGGGTCCGCAATTGATGAGCGCGCAGGTCGGCGATTTCTTCCGCAGCGCGCCCAAGGGCGAGGAAGACGAAGGCGCGGGCTACTCACCGCCTGATACCGGCATCCAGATGTCGATTACGGTGAACGCAGCGAAGCCGTCAGGCACGGTCGCCATTACCGGGGCGCGCATCCTCACGATGGCTGCCGGGCTGGATGATCAGGACGCGGGCGACATTGAAAACGGCACGATCATTATCGAAGGGGACAGGATCGCCGCCATCGGTCCGGCGGGCGAGATTGCTGTGCCACGCGGCGCGGTGACGGTCGATGCCAGCGGCAAGACGATCATGCCCGGACTGGTCGATGCCCACGCGCATGGGCCATACGGCACAGGCGATCTGGTGCCGCAGCAGAACTGGACACTGCTTCAGGATCTGGCGCTGGGTGTGACGACGATCCATAACCCCTCCAGCCAGGCAAGCCAGGTGTTTGCCGCCGCTGAGCGCCAGCAGGCTGGAAAGCTGCTATCCCCGCGCATCTTCTCGACTGGAGAGATCATTTACGGCGCGAAATCGCCTAACGTGTATGCGCGGATCGACAAATATGAAGACGCGCTCGCCCATGTCCGCCGGATCAAGGCGCAAGGCGGCATGTCGGTGAAAAACTACAACCAGCCGCGCCGCGAACAGCGCCAGATGGTTGCCCGCGCCGCAGCGGAGGAAAACATGCTGGTCGTCGCGGAGGGCGGCTCGCTGTTCGGCATGGACATGAACCTCGTCGCGGACGGCAATTCGACCATTGAGCATAACGTGCCGGGTGATGTGTTTTACGAAGATGTGCTGCAGTTCTTCGGCCAGTCGAATTCGAATTACACGCCGACGCTGACCGTTACCTATGGCGGTCTGGCGGGCGATCCTTATTGGCGTCAGGCGACCGACGTTTTTGCTCATCCGCTAATGGTGCACACACCGCCCAAGCAATTGCTGGCCTCGAGCGGACGCCGGACCAAGGCGCCCGACTGGGCTTTCGTCGATGACGACGCTGCGCGGGAGGCGCGCAAGCTGGCGCAGCGCGGAGTGAAGGTGTCCATCGGCGCGCACGGCCAGCAGGCGGGCATCGGCGCACACTGGGAAATGTGGAGCTTTGCACGGGGCGGCATGTCCGCTGTAGAGGCGCTGAAAACCGGCACCATCGCGTCGGCACAGTCGCTTGGCATGGACAAGGATATCGGCAGTCTTGAAGCCGGGAAGCTCGCCGATCTGGTGGTCTTGTCTGCCGATCCGAGCGAGAATATCCTCAATTCCGACAAAGTCGATCAGGTCATGATTGGCGGGCGGCTGTACGATGCGAAAACTATGAATGAAGTCGCAACCGGCACGTCGACGCGCCGCGCCTATTGGTGGGAAGATTAAGGCTAGCCCGATATTGCCCGTTCGATGATCGCCGCTGCATCGGCGGGGTCTTCGAACGGGTGAAAATGGGTGTGGTCGCTGCGGTCGAGATCAGTGCCTGCCGGCATTGTCTCGGCGAGCGGAGGCCATGTCGGAGAGCCTTTGAAATCTTGCACATCGCTTTGCTGCGCGCGGATAATCAGCGTTGGCGTATCCACGGCCTTTGCGGTTTCGAGGATGCCTGAATTGGAGCGGCTGGAGGCATAGACACTCGCCTCCATCTGCGGCGCGCAGGCGAGTTCAAATCCTTCGCCGGTGGCCGAGGGCAGCAGGCCATACCGGCAGTAATCTTCAAGCACGCGCGGCGCGAACAGGTTGAACGGATCGCGAGTGCGAAACCGTTCCATCATCGCCTCAGGGGATGAAAAATCGGCCTTGCGCCTGCTCGCCGGGTGGGGATTGTCGGCGGTGAAAAGCGGGCTTGCTGGGGCGTAGAATTCAGGGGCAAGGATGACGGGATCGAACAGCACCAGATTGGCGAACGCGCCGGTCCGGTCAGCCGCGCATTGCAGCAGGACGTGCGCGCCCATGGAGTGACCGATGCCCATTGCGTTTTCCAAACCAAGGTGGTCGATCAGCGCGTTCACGTCATCCGATACGCTTTGCCAGTGTGTGATCGGGCCGCCGCCCGACCGGCCATGCCCGCGCAGATCGATGGATATGACGCGCCGACCGGCGAAATGCTCAATCACCGCATCCCAGACGCGGGCGTGAAACCCGGTCGCGTGGGCGAACACCAGCGGCGCATCGTCATTACCATTCGCGCCCGCCCATTCGAACCAGACTAGGTCGATGTCGTTCACATGCAGGCTGCATTGTCGGGGTTCCATCCTGGCCCTTTCTCTCAAAATCAGGTGAGGATGCCTATGTCACCACCGGCGCGGTTTCTTTCAGGTCAGCCGCATCGGGTGCCGGTGCATCGGGCAGCGCGGCCTTCAGCATGAAGAACCCGGCCAGCGCCGCAATCAGCGACCCGGATAGAACGCCCAGCTTGACCGCATCGACCTGCGCCGGATCGGCGAACGCAAGGTTGCCGATAAACAGGCTCATGGTGAAACCGATCGCGGCGAGCAGGGAAAGCCCGTGGATCTGACGCCAGTTCACATGTTCGGGCAGTTTCGCCATGCCGCTTTTCACGCCGATATAGGCAAAGCCGAAAATGCCGATCTGCTTGCCGATCAACAGGCCCAGTGCAATGCCCAGCGGTAACGGCTCAAGCAGGTCGGCGGGTGACAGACCGATCAGCGTAACGCCAGCATTGGCAAAGCCGAAAATGGGGATGATGATGAACGCGACCCAGCTGTGCAGACCGTGCTCCATTTTTTCCAGCAGGCGCTCTCCTTTGCGCGATACCATCGGCACGCACATCGCGGCGGCAACACCGGCCAGCGTGGCGTGAACGCCCGATTTCAGCACGAAGACCCACATCAGAACGGTCAGCAGCACATAGGGTATGCGGGATCCGAATTTTGCCCGGCCAATGGCGGCCAGCACGGCGAGGGTGATGCCAGCCCCGATCAGCATGTCGATCTTAAGCTCGCCCGAATAAAACAGCGCGATGATTGTGATCGCGCCGATATCGTCGATCACTGCCACCGCAAGCAGCAGCGCCTTCAAAGCGACCGGGACGCGGGGACCAAGCAGGGAGAGGATACCCAATGCAAAAGCGATGTCGGTTGCGGCGGGGATGGCCCAGCCGCCAATGCTCTCGGGCGAATTCCAGTTGAATCCGACAAAGATCAGCGCAGGAATTGCCATGCCGCCAATGGCCGCGACCAATGGCAGGGATGCCTTGTCCCAGCTTGATAGCTGGCCTTCAAGAACCTCTCGTTTTACCTCAAGACCGATCAGGAAAAAGAAGATCGCCATCAGCCCGTCATTGATCCACAGCAGCAGCGGCTTATCGATCGCAAAGCTGCCGTAAGACAGGTTCAGCTTTGTCTCCAGCGTGCCGAAATATGCAGGCGCTGCGGGGGTATTGGCGATGATGAGGGCAAGCAGGGCGGCGACGATCAAGACGATGCCGCCTGCGCTTTCCTGTTTAAGGAAATCTTTCAGGGCAGACCCAACGCGATCAATCATACTCTTCGATCCTTATTTGGTAAGGACGCTCCCAGTCCTCTTGAAGCAATCCGCGAACCGCTATCTTGTGCCCTGAAACCGCCCGAATCCAGCGAATTTGAAAGGGGCCTGTGATTTCCGCCGAACTGCGGCAAGGGCGAGGCACTTTGATTGACAAATTCTGTGCGGTAAGGGAACGCGCGGTTTAAGCGGCCGTTTGCCCCTTACGTCCCGACGCGGAGACTGATTTCTTGTCCGACAATTCATCGCCTGACCCGGTCGACCCGGCCGAGTTTCGCAAGCTCATGGGGCTGTTCGCGACCGGCGTGTGCGTGGTGTCGTTTGGCGCTCGCGAAAAACATGATGGTGCGCGCATTTCCGGCATGACGATCAATTCGCTGCTGTCGGTGTCGCTTGATCCGATGCTGGTCTGCTGGAGCCTGCAAAACGCCTCCAGCCAGTTTGCCGAATATGCAGGCGCAGACCATTTCGGTTTCAGCATTCTGTCTGCTGACCAGCAGGCGCTGGCAAGGCGGTATGCCGCGCGCGGCGACAGCACATTAAACGCCGGCGATTTTGAATGGACCGCCAATGGCATCCCGATTGTCAAAAACGCGCTCGCAGTGATTGAATGCCGCCGCTGGGCGCAGCATCCCGCGGGCGACCATACGCTGATCCTGGGCGAGGTTTTGGGCATTACCGGCCCGCCCGCAGGCATCGCCGTGCCCAGCGCGCTAGGTTTTTTTGGCGGCCATTTTTGCCCTGTCGGTTAGTGACGTTGCGAACTGGGCAGTATGGCCAGTATCAGTACAGGATCATCTGGGTGCAGCGGAAAAGGGCAAGCTTTCGTCCCGTTTCTTCGTGAGTGACGACTGATTTCCAGACCTGGGTAGTGCGGCCAAGATGCTCTGCACCAGCACGGGCAAGCAGTACCCCGTCGGCTGCGGTGGCAAGAAAATTCGATTTGAGCTCTATCGTGGTGTAACCCTTTGCCCCTTCGGGCAGGACCTCGCCAGCAGCAAAGCCGCAAACGCTATCCGCCAACGCAACCATGCTCGCTGCATGAAGCGCATTTGCGCCTGACCGCAGGTGGCATTGAAGGATCGGCATTCGCGCCTCCAGCCAGCCTTCGCCCTCATCAACCAAGGTGATGCCCATATGCGGGACAAGGCCGCCGGACGGCGGGCGAAAGCGTATGTCGGTCATCCGTTTCTCATTCTCGCTTCAAGTGTTTCGCATGCCATCCGACGTGTTCAGCCATGAATGTCGAGATGAAGAAGTATGAATGGTCATATCCGTCCTGCATCCGCACCTCCGGCTGCAATCCCGCATCTTCGCAGGCGGAAACGAATATTTCCGATTTAAGCTGCTTTTCCAGAAAGTTGTCGGCCGTGCCCTGATCGATCAGAATGTGGTCGTGGCGCGCGCCGTCTTTGACCAGCGATGTGGCATCGTATTCGCGCCAAGCGGCCTGATCCTGTCCCAGATACCGCCCGAGAGCCTTTGTGCCCCACGGCACCTGTGACGGCGCGGCTATGGGAGAGAATGCGCTGATCGACCGGAACCTGTCCGGGTTGCGCAGGCCGATAGTCAGCGCGCCGTGCCCGCCCATCGAATGGCCCATGATCGACTGGCGCTGCATATCGGCGGGGAAACGCTCCGCGATGAGTTCGGGCAATTCCTGCTCGATATAGCTGCGCATCCTGTAATGCCTGTCCCACGGAGCCTGCGACGCATCGACGTAAAAGCCCGCGCCCTTGCCGAAATCGTATTCATTATCAGCGTCGGGCACGTGCTCGCCGCGCGGAGAGGTATCGGGCGCGATCAAGATGATGCCGTGCCGGGCGCAGGCGCTGCGATATTCGCCTTTCTCCATGACATTGGCATGGGTGCAGGTGAGGCCGGATAGATACCACAGCACCGGTAACGTCTCGCCCGGCCGATGACCGGGCACGAACGCGGCAAAAGTCATATCCGTGCCGGTCGCCTCGGAAGCGTGGGAATAGACACCTTGCACGCCGCCATGGCTGCGGGTTTCGGAAACAATTTCAAACGTCACGCGATACCTCCGGCGGGCGTATTTCTGCGGGGGCAAGCCTTGCGGTAACAGGCGCCATCAAAAGACAACCACACTGCGGATGCTTTCGCCCGAATGCATCAGGTCGAAACCCTTGTTTATTTCCTCCAGTGTAAGGACATGGGTGATCATCGGATCGATCTCGATCTTGCCGTTCATGTACCAGTCCACGATTTTCGGCACGTCGGTGCGCCCCTTCGCTCCGCCAAACGCGGTGCCGCGCCAATTGCGGCCGGTGACCAGCTGGAAAGGTCGTGTTGCGATCTCCTTGCCCGCTTCGGCCACGCCGATGATGATCGAGGTGCCCCAGCCTTTATGGCAGCATTCCAGCGCCTGCCGCATGACATCGGTGCTGCCCGTGCAGTCGAAGCTGTAATCCGCCCCGCCGTCCAGCATCTCCACCAGATGCGCGACAACATCGGAGGTGTCTTTCGGATTGACGAAATCGGTCATGCCGAATTTCTCGCCCCATTCGCGTTTCGCCGGATTGATATCGACGCCGACAATGCGGTCTGCACCCGCCATTTTTGCGCCCTGAATCACATTAAGACCGATACCGCCGAGGCCAAAAACAACAACGTTGTCGCCGGGCTGAACCTTGGCCGTGTTCACGACCGCGCCAACCCCGGTGGTCACACCGCAGCCGACATAGCAGGACGATTGGAACGGCGCGTCCTTGCGAATTTTGGCCACTGCGATTTCGGGCAGGACTGTGAAGTTCGAGAATGTCGAACAGCCCATGTAATGGTAGATTGTCTCGCCTTTGTAGGACAAGCGCGAGGTTCCATCGGGCATCAATCCTTTGCCCTGCGTTGCGCGGATGGCGCTGCAAAGATTGGTCTTGCCCGAAAGGCACATTTTACACTGGCGGCATTCCGGCGTGTAAAGCGGGATGACATGATCGCCCGGCACAACAGAGGTAACGCCCGCGCCCACTTCGCGCACGATGCCTGCGCCTTCATGGCCCAAAACGCTCGGAAACAGCCCTTCGCTGTCGAGCCCGTCCAGCGTGTAGGCATCGGTGTGGCAGAGGCCTGTCGCCATGATCTCGACCAGAACCTCGCCAGCCTTTGGCCCTTCCAGATCGAGTTCAACGATTTCGAGAGGTTTCTTCGCTTCGAATGCAACAGCAGCGCGGGTTTTCATGGGTTGTCGGTCCTCTAACTTAAGCGGGGTGTTGCCGCCGCATAGCACGCGCGGCGGCAGGCGCGAGAGGGAATGCGTCGTAACCCGTATGACATAGCAAAAGCCGCGCATCGCTGTGATGCGCGGCTTTATCTGTCCTGCACGCGGGGCAGGCTGTGTCAGCGGAGCGTGATCAGCAGTCCTTGTCGTTTTCTTTTTTCTTGAAGATGTTGCCGATGCCGCACGCGACCTTGCTGCCAACTTTCTTCGTCACCTTTTTCGTGTTTTCGACATGGTGCTTGGCCCGGTCGCCCATGACCTTTGCGGTGTTCTTGATCTTGTTGTCGCCAGCGAGCGCCTCTTTATACCGGTTGCTCGTTTCCTCGACGCTGCGCATGTCGGCGCCGGTGATCGATCCGACCAGCGCGCGATTGGTAGCGCCAGCCTGCTTCAGATTGCCGTCCAGCTTTTCCATGTTGTTGCCGAACTTGCGCATGTTCTCCTGAAACTTCTCTTTCTTGTCCGCGCCATAGGTTTGCAGGTTCTTTTTCAGCTGCCCCTTGGTCGTCAGGGTCTTGCCGATCGCGGCCAGATTGTCCCTGTGATGCTGGAGCCGCTGTTTGGCGACGTCGGAAATTTTCACGTCTTTGTCGAAGACCGCTGCGCCGTACTGGAACGTGGTGGAGATCGGGTCCTGAATGTCCGCCCCAGTCAGCGCCTCGACGCTTTCGGTGGCGACGATTTCGGCGACGACCACTGCGGCCCCGACACCGGTCCCGGCGAGGGCAGCGCGCCCCGCTTTGCCGACCTTGCCAGCAGCAGCGCCGGTCTTTGCGATTTTCGCCAGCTTGGCCGCGTCATCGACTTTGCCTAGTGCTTTCAGGCCGCCAGCACCGCGAGCCGCCTGCGCGGTCCGCCCTGCTTTGTTGAGGTCGGAGATATTGCCGCCATTGGCTGCGATGCCGCGCAAGGCGCTTGCTTCGCTGGCCGCGTCGAGACCTCGGGCAGCGCGGGCTGCATCGCCAGCATTCAGCACCTTGCCCAGATCGCCGCCATTGACGATGACGCGTGTGCCCAGCTTCGGTCCGCCGGTGGCCGCACGGGCCGCCTGAGCGGATTTGCCGCGCTTCGCCAGGTCGGCAAGCTCGTCTGCCGATCCGGCGACATTGGCGCGGGCACCGGACATGCCGCCATCGCGGAAGGTTACGCCGCGCGGCTCTGCGGGGGAACGAAGCGTCTGGATATTGCGCGGACCCTGCGCGGCAGCGCGGGTGTTTATGACATCTGCGGCAGAACCGGCGGCGCGCGGTGCGCGGGCGGCCTGCGCGCTCTGGCCGCGCCGCACCAGATCATCCAGCTGCGATCCGTTGCCGATGGCAGCGCGGGCATTGCCGGATGACTGAAGCGTCTGAATGTTGCGCGGTGCAGCGTTTGCGCCGCGTGCTTTAAGCAGATCTCCCGCGCTTGGCTGGTTCGCGGCGGCCGCTTTGCGGGCCAAACCTTCAGCGCGTACTTTGCCGATATTCTTGGCAATTTTTGAGGCGACGTCGGTTTTGTCAAAGCCGAGCTTCTTCACGGCGTAGGCTCCGCCGCCCAGAACAGCGCCGGTAGCGACGATTTCTTCATCCGTCATGCCGGGTTCGCCAGCGGTATCGGGCGCTTCGGTTTCTGCCTCCTGAGCGGCGGTGTCAGGACCATCCTGCGCCGATGCAGACACTGCGCCCATGACAAGAGCGATGGCCGATGCGCCGGTAGCGATAGAAGTGGTAAGTTTTTTCATGTTCGGTACTCCCCAAATTCGCGTTCCGCCCTTCGGATGAAAACGCCGTGTTTCGATGATCAAGGGATACGAAAGCGCCGCAGTGAAACGTATGGGGCTGATCCCCCAATCAGGCACGCAATCCGTTCATGTCTGCGCAAGCGGCGAGGGGGCGTGTGGGGACGAGATACGAAAACGGACGCAGAATACACTGCGCCCGTTTACCGTCTCGTCGCGGATCACCGGTTTCGGCAATCATGCAAGACCGTCAGATTAATGCGGCCGGCTACTGCCCACCTATTCCTTTGCCCGCTTGCCAGTCCATGGGCCCCTAAGTCCCCGGTCATTCTTCAGGCTGCTGAGATGCGCGACAGCTTGCGGATAGAGTTCGATAACCTGACGGCAATTGGCATCAAAGCGCATGGCCTGACAGGCTGTATAGGATTGTTCCCAGCGGGCGATCTCGTGCCGTTTGATGCAGCCTGGACCTTTGCACATTACGCCCGGACCGGGCAGCAGCTTCACGTCGAACAGTCGGGCCGGGGTGAAATCGGCAGAGCGATTAGAGGGCGCAGGCACCGCGCGAACCGGTTCGCCAAGGCGCGCACCAAAAGCAGGGCCTTGATTCAAAGGGCTGGCGAGGGTCGGCGCGCAGGCAGGCAAAGCCAATGCCGATAGAGCAAGCATGACAGCGGTGCGAGGACGGGAAAAAGTCATCGTATATGGCCTCCGAAATGAGCAAACGGCCCGGCGGGTTTCGATACGCCGGAACTTGCAATTCAGTATCGCAGGATTGGCGGGCGCAGGATGGGGCAGATCACCCAAATCGGAGCAGTCAGCCCGAACCCTTTCCCGCGAACCGCAGCCGTGCGGTTGTCCCTTCGCCCGCGGTTGACGCCATGCTGAAGTGAAAGCGGTATCGCTGCGCCAGATCATGCACGATCGCCAGCCCCAACCCGTCTCCGGTGGAGTTTTCGGATTTTACCCCGGATCGCTGGGCATCGGCGAGCGCGGCCTGATCCATCCCCTTGCCATTGTCGATGACGGTAAATTCGCACTGGTCGTCTCCGCGAACCTGCAACTGGATCTCGGTCGCCTCCGAATGCCTCAGCGCGTTCGCCACGAGGTTGCTGATCGCGCGGATCAGCGCCAGCGGAGGGACAGTCGTAGTGCAGTCGCCGCCTTCGATGATGAACGCGACGCCCGCTTCGGCGGCCTCCCCTGCGAACATGTCGTGCACCGCGCGCGTGATGACTTCGAGCGGGTAGGCCTCTATCGCTGCGTCCGCGCTGCCCGCGATCTGATCGTCCGAGGCAGAATATTCGCGGGTCAGGTTTTCCAGATAGCCGATTGCATCGCCGAGCCGCGAACGGAGGGCGGGTGATAGACGTTCCGCCTCGCTATCAAGCGCCACGCGCAGACCCAGGATCGGCTGGCGAATATCGTGGCTCGCCGCTGCAAGCTGCGCTTTCCGGCGCGCGGCTGCTTCACGCGCACGGTCATATTCGCGTTCCGCCGCGAGCAGCCGGCGGTCGGTTTCCGCCTGCGCTTCCAAAGCGGCAATCCGCTCTTTGCTTTCGCGCGCCTGATCACGCAGGAACGATTTGAACTCCAGCAATCCAAACGCGAGATAGGTGAGCGATATTGCGACCCGCTCAATCGCGAGCATGGTGACCCATTGATCCGCGGGCATATCGGGGAACAGGAAATTGCGGCTAAACCCGGCAATCAGCACGGGGATATGCGCCCCGAAAAACAGTATCTTTGCAGCGCGCGAATTCACCAGCTCGCGCCACATGACCAGCAGCGACGGGGCGAGCGGCAGGTAGTAAACTACGAAGACAAGACTGCGCAGTTCGCTCGGCTCGGTTCTGGTCCACGCAAAAGCATACAGCGCAAATCCCGCGCCGCAGAACGCCAGCGCCGCCTTTGGATAACCGTATTTGCGAAATGCGAAAAAGGTGAGGATGTAACCGGCCAATGCGGTGACGCTGGTGTATATGACATATGTCATGCCGACATCTTCTGCCGAAGCGCCCGAGGTAAATCCCAGCGCGGGGACAATCGGCTGCGTCAATGCAAACGCGTAATAGGCGGTCATGAACAGGATGATGGGCGACCGGCGGATGATCGCCATGATCGCCATTCCAAACCCGGCCAAGATAATGACCGAATACGTGGCCGCCTGAAACGCCGCTTCGCGCATCTGCGTCCGTACGATCTGGCTTTGGTCGAGCACGGAGATTGTAGGGTAGAGCGATGACGCGGTGTTGATGAGGATCAGTGTTTGCGAACCTGCGGGCAGATCAAAACTGGATGAGCTCGACATGTGCAGATATCGCTCTGCACCGGCAGTGCCGCCATCTTCGCCCAGGATTGGCCGAAGTTCGCCGCTGGCGTCCACGATCCACGCTTTGGGAAGCACGGTCAGTTGGCCGCGCAGCACCAGCCGCTGTTCGGAAAGATCGCCGGATGCCTGCGGGACCGTAATTACAGCGGCTGTCCAGCGGGTCATGCTGTCGCCTTTGGTGCGGGGATCGCTGGCCAAGGGATCAAACGCGCCAGCTTTGAAAAGGGCAAGAGCCGCGCGCGCGTTCAGCTCAGTTTCGGGATCGCTATAATAAGTCGCGGTTTCCAGCGTGATGGCTGGCTCAGCGGAAACGGAGCGAGCCGGAGCGGTCTGGGCGAAGAGAGTGGACGCGCCGAGTAAGGCGAACAGCATCGCCGCCAGCCATCTTAAAAATGCTCGTCCCCCCATAGGCCCGTGTTTAAGCCCATCGGACAGTGCAAACACAAATGAATTGTTGGCAGGTTTCGGCGTTCACCCGTGCGCAATCTGACGGGAGCATGCTCGCTTGCGGTTACTGGCGGCGGGTGAGTATAGTGCCCAAGGGGTGCGACCGAAGGGCAGCTATGAGCTAATCCGGTATGACCGCGCAATCCACTCCGATTGACGTTCTCCGAACAAGATCATCCCGAGCCAATGCGCCTGCGCGACTTGTTTCGCGGTGCTATGCTAATTTGTGTTTGGTGCCCCGAAGGGCGGTGTTTTTCGCATTTCGCGGTGCAGTGCTGTTCTATGGCCTCTATTTGCAATCGTGCTCTTTCTGGCACCAATTCTGCAAATCAATTCAGGCCCGCGATCCCGATCGCCCCTGCATGTATCGTTTGGCTGGACCGGCCGGCATCCTCTCCCAAGGGTACTCGCTCAATCTGCCGTTTGAAAGTGTCGGGTACGGTGCTGCCGGCCCCGATCCTTCGCATAGGATCAGACTGCGGCAGATGTTTCCAGCAGCCGCTCTTCGTGATCGCCGCTTTCGTTGGCAGCAACAGTGACGTCCTGTGTTTTCAATTCGACACCGTTGTTTACGGCCCAGATCGCAGCCTGCGTGCGGTTTTGCGCG
The DNA here is from genome assembly GCF_042854385.1 of Erythrobacter sp. MTPC3. Classification (NCBI taxonomy): domain Bacteria; kingdom Pseudomonadati; phylum Pseudomonadota; class Alphaproteobacteria; order Sphingomonadales; family Erythrobacteraceae; genus Erythrobacter; species Erythrobacter sp. MTPC3. Next base: position 30,347 of record NZ_BTGP01000012.1, on the reverse strand, counting down.
CCCAGTTTACGAAGGATCGCTTTCACGTGCACTTTGACGGTTGCTTCGCTGATATTGAGGTGTCCCGCGATAACCTTGTTAGGTGAACCGAGGATCAGGTAGCGCAGCGTCTCGATCTCGCGCTCGGAAAGCAGGTTCAAGAGCTCGCGATCTGACATTGCCGGGATCGCACCGCGCGTCCAGCGGCGTGGAAGGCCCAGCGCAAGTTCGCTCGGCATGACTTTTTCGCCCATGTTCACAAGCTTGAGCGATTCGATCAGCGGCTCGCAGCCGATACGTTTTACGATGTATCCATCGACGCCAGCACGAAATGCCGCGACCATGGTATCGAAATCGAAATCATTGCTGAGCACGACGATCCTTGCATCAGGCATCTCTTGCTGAAGCTGCTCTACTTCCGAACACAGATTATCGTCTTCATTCTCATCAAGAATGACCAGGCGCGGGCACGGCGAGCGGTCTGCTGTCTTCAGCAGCCCCAAACTTGAATCGTGGGATTCTGTCACTGAAAAATCTTTGCCGTGTAGAATACGGCTCATACCTTCGCGTGCGAGTGTATTCCTACTCACAATCGCAACCGGCACAGGTGCTTGGCAAGACATTGCGTTACCTCCTTCGAGTTAGTCCCCTGCGACCCGAAGAATTTCGCTCCCCCTAAAGCCTAAGCTGCCCCTAATTTTTTTTTCGGTAGCCCGGTGTTTATGAGCGCTAGTTTACGCGCATTTACCTAGCCATAAAGCCATACCTGTGTCGAGTCTCAAATTGGCACAGGTGCCTCACGTCGCTTGATTTTTTTAGTCAAAGTTAGCTGATTTCGCGAATCATCATGAACGCTTCTGCAGCCTCCAGAAAAGCGGTTGAACCCCTTAGGGTTGCTAGGGCTCGGATGGTTTTCAGCGACCTCTCATCAGGGGTAGGCTTCACCTGACTTTTGAACCGTTCAAAGGCATTCAGTTTACGCTCCAGCGTATTCGAAATATCGAAAAATACATTCGGAATGAACGCTTCGGTGATGCCAGGAGCGGCCCAATTGGTCTCCGACAGGGTTTCATACGCATAGATTCGCTGGGGAATCGCCCGAGTCCTTGGCCGGGCAGCGACCAGTGCAGCGGTGAAAATCAGGCGGTGATCGCGGTGAATATCGCCAAGAAACGGGATGAAGAGCGAATCGGGCGCGACGTCGCTTACCACGTGGCCGATCGCCGCGTTGAGTTCCGCGCCGGGGATCGTATCGAGCCGTGCTGCGGGAAGATCGAGGAAATGGCATTTTTTCACGCCTAGCATTTCGTGCGCCTCGGCCAGCTCTGCGCGGACCTGTTCCACCATCGCGGCCGGAAAGGCTGGCTCATACCCCTTGGTCACGACGGCAACGTGCACTTCGTGTCCGGCATCGGCCAGCCGGGCCATCGTTCCCCCGCAGCCCAGCACCTCGTCATCAGGGTGGGGCGCGAGAATCAGCACTTTTCCAAGGTGTGAAACACCTGTCATCTTCTGCTCCTATGATCCGCCAAGGACCGCGTGCATCCGCACCGGCTTTGTGCCTGACACGTCCCATTCCTCGGCGCGCAGCAGACCATCGCCGGTCACTATGTCGAAGGTGTCATCGGTCATCGCGACGATTTGCCCGATTGTGCCGTGATGTACGGTATTTGGCAGCGGGCGTGCCTGCCAGATGGTAAGCTGACCGTCGTCGTAATCGCACGATGCGCCCGGATAGGGGCGCCCCACGGCGCGGATCAGGCGGTCAATCTCCTCGGCCGGGCGATGCCAATTGATCCTGCCGTCCGACGGGCGCCTGCGGGCGGCGAAGGTGGCGCAGGCTTCATCCTGCTTCTCGCGCCGCGGGTTGTCAGAGGACAGCTCGGCAATCGCTCCGCGCGTCATCGCATCGAGCGCCGCCATGTGCTTGTCATACAGCGTCCGGGCAGTCTCACGCGGGGCGACATGGAAAAACCGCTGCTCCAATATGTCCCCGGTATCGACGCCGCCATCCATCCAGAACATGGTCGCGCCGCTGATCTTTTCATCGTTGATGATCGTCCACGGAAGCACCGCGCGCCCGCGCATGCGCGGCAGCGGCGCAGGGTGGTATCCGATCACCTTGCCCGGCGCGATATTCATGAATTCCTCGCGGCAGATCTGTGACCAGCCAACCACAAAGATATAGTCTGGTGCGGCCTTTCGAAATGCATCGATGGCGGTGTCATCATTGATGTTGCGGACCCCGATTAAATCGACGCCGTGCTCTTTTGCGATGGGCGCAAGGTCAACAAAATCGGAGTGCCGTTTGGCAAGGTCGGGTGTCAGTGTGGCGACAAGCGCCAGTTCGCAGTCCGCATCGATCATGGCGCGCATGGCGCAAAGCGTGCTTTCCACCGCGCCGACAAGAGCAATCCGCATGGTGTTATCCAGCCCTTTGCGCTGCGACCGGCGGCGCTGGTGCATCCGCCGGGCCGCGCGCTGCACTGGGCTTGTTCGATGCGCCAGTGGACAGCTCCATCTCTTCCATCAGCAGCGCGTTGACCTTGTTCACATCGTAAACCGTCTCGGCAAGGTGGCGCGAATGCCGACCCATGCTCTCGAGCAGGGCGCGGTCCGCGATCAGTTTTTCCATCGCTTCGGCTAGGCTCCCGGCATCGCGCGGTTTGACCAGATAACCGTTTTCCCCGTCGGACACGGCATCGCGGCACCCCGGCATATCGGTCGTGATGACAGCGCGGCCCACGGCGAGCGCCTCCAGAATCGTGCGCGGCAATCCTTCGCGGTAATATGTCGGCAGCACGAAGACGTGCGATGCCCGTAAAAACCCTGGCACATCGTCCGTTTCTGGCAAGACTTCGACCGGATAATCGCGTGTCAGCTGCTCTATGTCGGCATCGTCCAGCCCGGTCGGGTTGCTGGGTTCGGGCCGGCCAATCAGGCTGAAGCGCGCATCAAGCCCGCGGTCTTTCAGCATTTTGGCAGCGCGGGCGTATTCCCACACGCCCTTGTCCTCCATCAGTCTGCCGATCATCAGGAAACGCGGCGATCCTTCAGGCGGCGGTGCCGATACGAACCGGGTCAAATCCACACCCGAACCCGGCACCTGAAGCACCGGTGAGGCTTTGTCGATAATGCCGGAATCCAGCATGTCCTGCCGGTCATCCGAGTTGAAAACGAAGATGCGCTTTGCCGGGACGAGACCGGCGCGGTAAAGGCGGCAGAATACCGATTTAAGCAGCCCCCTGCCTGATGCCGCGTCGCTGAACAGATAGCCCAGCCCTGACATGAGCGCGTAATACCGGTCAATACCGGCAATGCGGCACGCAATCCCGCCGTAGATAATCGGTTTCTGGGTGTAGGCGACCACCACGTCGGGCCGCTCTTCGCGGAACAGCGACACGTATTCGCCAATCGTCTTCAGATCGGCCAGCGGATTGGTCCCTGCGCGCGCCATCGAGACGGTCCGAAACGCAATGCCCATCTCCGCCAGCTTGGCTGCGACCTTGGGATCATCGTCCGGAGCGACCGCAATCACTTCATGTCCGGCACCGCGCATCGCCTCGAGCAACTTTCCGCGAAAGTTGACCAGCGAAAACGCCAGGCTTGATAGGACGACGATCTTCAACGCGTTTCTCCTTGGAGGCTCCGGCTGCGGATCCGGCGGCGCTCGTGCAATGCCCCAAGGCGCACTGCAACCAAACCGGTATTCGGTTGGATAGGCTAAAGAAAGCCAGCCAGCCGCATGCGCTTATAGCGGCATCTAAGGAGAGGCGCTGCAACCCTTTGGAGAGCGCGGCGACTACTCTTTCGGGCAGGGGCAATTCCCCACGTGCGCCCGGTTAGTCGGTCAGATGCCCTTCCGGCTAATGGCTCTAAGAGCAAGTGCGCCGATATCTGGCCGCGGTTATTATGGGAAAATACTGAAGTCGAGATCCAGTCAAAGCCGCCGTTTGAACCGCATCGGGCAAACATTCGCGGCGTGAGTGCTGGACCTGCAAAAGGATGCAAGCCGGGTAATGAGTGTCATCGCCGATAAAACTGGTGAGCAGATCGATGAAGCGGTTGCCGATGCGCCTGCCGCGAACGACGTGCACGTTGACCGCGCTGGCCGGCTGACGCGGCTTTCGCGGTTCTTTGCGGAAAGGTTCGGCATCGCGCCTGCTTTTATGTGGCGTAAGGCAATCCGGCTAACGGGTGTTATGACGCTCGATTTTCTGGCCATTGCCGGTACATTTGCGCTGCTTTTGCCGTTCCTTCAGCCGCGTCTCGCGCTGCCTGAGTGGATCGGCAACATGCCGGTGTTTATCCTCGCCGCGAGCGCGCTGACAGTTGCATTGCTTTATCTTGCCGGATTGTACCGCCGCAGTTGGCGATTCACCGCGCTGACCGATTGTCTCGTCATGGCATTGAATATCGCCATCGCGCTCGCTGTGACCTGGGCTACGATGTGGTTTGCCGTTGGCAGCCCGCGCAGCGCTCCCGATATCGTGGTGCTCGCCATTCTGCATTTCTGCCTTTCGTTCCTTGTCATGCAGGTCATGCGCCTGGCGCGCAGGGCGCTGCGGTATGTGCCGATTTTCGGTGTGGCCTCGATCCCGCGGACTGCCGATGCGGGCGAGCGTGAGAAAGTGCTGCTGATCGGCCGGGCCAACTGGGCCGAATCCTTGATAAAGGTCACCCAGCCCGACAAGTCTTCACCAGTTTATGTTGTCGGCATTCTATTGCCGGAGGCGGAGGGGCCGATCGCACAAATCCGCGGTGTACCCGTGCTGGGTTTCCCCGAGCATCTCGCATCCGCAATCCTCAACCTCGAACAGCGCAATCGCAGCATCGACAGCATCATTGTCTGCGATGACGCGGTCAATCTAAGCTCGCGCGATATCGCCGCCATATCCAAGCGAGCGCGCGATTTCGGGATCAAGCTGCTGCGCGTCGGCGATGATTGGGGCCACCTGCTGGGCCGGACAACGAAATCCGGACTTGATACCCTTTCTACAGCCGATCTTTTGGGCCGCCGCGAATTTGAAACGCGCGAGGCCACGATTTCCCGCCAGATTGCAGGCGATACCGTTCTGGTTACCGGGGCCGGTGGCACCATCGGCAGCGAGCTTGTGCGTCAGCTTGCCGGGTTCAAGCCGAGCCGGATCGTCCTGCTCGATAACAGCGAATACAACCTTTATTCGGTCGAACAGCAGATCCGCAACCAGTTCCCCGAACAGACGCTGTCCATCGCACTGTGCGATATTCGCAACGCGTCAGAAGTGCGGCGGGTGTTCAAACAGCACGAACCGGCAATCATCTATCACGCCGCCGCTCTCAAACATGTGCCCATCGTCGAGGCGAACCCCGGCGCGGGCGCTCACACCAACATCATCGGTACGAAAAACGTCGCAGATGCCGTGTGCGAATTTGGCGCGCGGGCGATGGTCCAGGTCAGTACCGACAAGGCTGTAAATCCGGTCGGGATCATGGGCGCGACAAAGCGTGTGGGCGAGCTTTATGCCCAGTCGCTTGACCTGTGCGGTATCGACGATCCCGATGCGCCGCGTTTCATGACGGTGCGGTTCGGCAACGTGCTGGGTTCATCCGGTTCGGTGGTTCCGCTGTTCAAAAGCCAGCTGCTGGCGGGCGGTCCGCTGACGGTGACGCACCCTGATATAGAGCGGTTCTTCATGACCGTGCGCGAGGCGGTGCAACTGATCCTGGAATCCAGTTCATATGCGCTGCACGAAAATACGCCGCGCGGGCGCATCATGGTGCTCGACATGGGCGAGGCGGTGAAAATCGTCGATCTTGCCCGGCGGATGATCCGGATTCACGGTCTGGAGCCAGACGTGGACGTTGCAATTTCCTTCACCGGTCTCAGGCCTGGAGAAAAGCTGTTCGAGGAATTGTTCGACAGCTGCGAAGAACAGCAGGAATCGCAAATTCCCGGTATCTTCGAAGCGCAGTCACATCCCATTCCGCTACCGCTAATTACCCGCGCAATCGAACAGCTCGCACTCGAGGTTGAGAAAGGGAATGAAAGCAATGTGCGCCGCATCACCCACCACCTCACCACGTTGCCCAGCAGCTCGCCGAACCTTGCAGGCTTTGTCACCAACACCGAAGCCCTGTGGCGCGGACGCCCGCTGCAACCGGTTGAGGAGGCATAGGCCATGATCCAGATCGCTGGCGCTGTACACACCGCTCCCGGATCGCAGCATGAAATGCTTTCGCCGGTGCAGTCCGACTGGCCGCGGCACGACGCCGATGAAATTCAGGCGGTAACCCGCGTGCTAGCATCGGGCCGGGTCAACGCGCTCGTCCATGGTGATGAAAACCGGGCATTCGAAGCCGCCTTCGCCGAGTATATCGGAACGCCGCACGCCATCGCCGTCAGCAATGGGACGGTATCGATCGAACTGGCTCTGCGCGCGCTGGGCGTTGGACCGGGCGATGAGGTCATCGTGCCCGCCCGCAGCTTTTTCGCGACGACCAGCGCTGTTGTTGCAGTTGGGGCGAGGCCCGCATTTGCCGATGTCGAGATGGATACCCAGAACATCGATCCCGTTTCGGTTGCCCGTCTGATTGGCCCCGATACCAAGGCGATTGTTTGCGTCCATCTGGCAGGTCAGCCGTGCGACATGGACCAGCTGTGCGAGATCGCAGATGCTCACAATCTCGCGCTGATAGAGGACTGCGCGCAGGCCCACGGTGCGACATGGCGCGGGCGCAAGGTCGGATCATTCGGCGATGCGGGATCATTCTCGTTCTGCACCGACAAGATCATGTCGACCGGCGGCGAAGGCGGAATGCTGGTGCTGCGCGACGAGGATGTCTGGCGCAAGGCGTGGACTTACAAGGACCACGGGAAAGACCCCGTCAGATTGCGCGAAAAATCAAACTCCGCCCCCGGTGAATTTCGGTATTGTCACGACAGTTTCGGCAGCAATTTCCGCATGACAGAGATGCAGGCCGCTATCGGCCAGCGGCAGCTCGCCAAGCTTGATATCTGGGTGGAACAGCGCCGCGCCAACGCCAAAAGCCTGCTGCAAGAGGCTTGTATTCACCCGGCAGTGCGTCCGATGCGGCTGCCGGATACAGCCGAACACGCATTCTACAAATGTTACGTCCGGCTGGATCTGGATGCACTGCCTGCCGGTATCTCCCGGTCAGATGTTGTCGGCGCGCTTATGGCAGAAGGGATCGCCTGCGGCAGCGGGTCATGTCCCGATATGAGCCGGGAGGGCGCTTTCAAACAGCTGGACGTGCGGATTGATGGTGAACTGGCTGCAGCGCACAAGGTCGCGCTGGAAACCGTGATGTTTCAGGTCGATCACACGCTTTCCCCAAGCGATACCGCTCGGTTTGGCCGCACGCTGTGCCAGGTTATCGAACGGCTTGAGATGCAGGCATGACCAATGCCAGGCCACGCCTCGATTTCATCGTGATCGGCGCTATCAAGGCGGCGACCACATGGGTGCAGGCGCAGCTTGGTAATCATCCCGATGTTTTCGTGCCGGATATAGAGCCGCATTTCTTTACGCGTGATCATGATCGCGGCTGGGACTGGTATCGTTCGCTGTTTCCCGATGAAAAAGCGCAAGGCACGCTTTGGGGAGAGAAGACCGCAGATTACCTCGCCAAACCCGAAGCGACCGATCACATTGCGCGCGAATATCCGCAAGCGCGGCTGATCGTTCAGCTGCGCAATCCAATCGACCGTGCATATTCTGACTACAAGATGCTTTATCGGCGCGGAACCGTTTCCGGCCTGCCCGAAGAATATCTGTCATCGCCGGGCAGCGCTCAGCCGCGCTTCCTTAATGACGGCCTTTACGCCCGGCACCTGACACGGTGGCTGGAGCAGTTTTCGCCAGAGCAGCTGCTGGTTTTCACTTTCGACGATGTGAGAGACACTCCGCGCGAAACGTTCCAGGATGTGTGCGATCACATCGGCGCGCGGTTTCATTACGACCCTGATTTCGCCAGCAGGAAACAAAACGACAGCAAGGCGCAGCATCTGCCCCTGCCGGTCCGCAAGGCGCTTTCGCCTCTCAAACCGCTGGCCCACCCGTACCGCGACAGCGCAGTGTTTAAGGCGACGCGCGGACTGTTTGCCAAGAAAATCTCCTATCCGCCGCTATCAGCCGATCTGCGTCAGCGACTGGCGGATTTCTATGCGTATGATGTCGAGGAACTCGGCAAGATGCTGAACCGCGATTTGTCACACTGGCTTGATTTGGAGAAACGGGTCGATGCTGCTTAACTGGCACCGGGCCGAATTTGCTGCGCGACCAAGTGAATTTGAAAAGGAGGGCATACTGATGCTCACATTGTCGAAGAAACTCACCAGAACTGCCATCGCTGCAGCGTCTTTGGCGCTGGTAACAGCGTGTTCGAGCGGGACGGGCGGACTTGCGCCGCTTCAAAGCGCCAGCACAGCCGAATTGCGCGTCGCGCCGGGAGACAAGGTGCGGATTGCCGTGCAGGATCTTGAGCCTGTGTCGGGCGATTACACGATTGATGAAACCGGTTCGATTTCGGTCCCGCTGATCCAGCAGGTCAAGGTGAGCGGCATGACCTATTCCGAGATGGAGGGAGCCATCGCGCTTGCCCTTGCGGAAAAGGATGTCCTTAAAAATCCGAACGTGACGGTTCAGCCGCTGGAGCTGCGGCCCGTCTATATCATGGGCGAAGTACGCCAGCCGGGCGAATATGCATATCGCCAGGGGCTTACCGTGTTTGCCGCGATTTCGATGGCGGGCGGATACACTTACCGCGCGCAAACTGATGAGGTCGCAATCACGCGCACGGTAGGCGATGAAAACGTCACCGGAACAGCCGATGAAGACACGCCGATCATGCCGGGTGACCGGATCAGGATCTACGAACGCTGGTTCTAGTACCGGTCTAAAACGGCGGCGTGATGGCGCGGCGGGTCTGATCAGGGGCTAACCGCCGTGACTGCCCGTTCGCGCGCTGCGATAGGGCATTCGCCGCAGAATTTGCTGCGATCAGTCCAGCAGAGTCTCGTAGACCTGTGTGACGCTTTGCGTGTGCCGCTGTATGCCGAACCGGTCCCGCGCCGAAACGGCAGCGCGCTTCACCATCTGTTCTGTTTCGGCGGGATTATTAAGCAATAATTCGGCGCCGCTGGCCAGCGCCGCTGCGCTTTCAGGCTCGACCAGGTGACCGGTATGCCCGGCCAATGCTTCGGGATTGCCGCCTGAGCTGGTCGCGACCACGGGCGTGCCGACCAGCATTGCCTCAACAAGTGTCCGGCCAAGCGGTTCGCTGATAGCTGGGACCAGCAATTGATCGCAGCCGCCGATCCATTCATGGCCCGGTGTGCGCAGGCCCATGAGCTTTACGCAGTCCTCCACCCCCGATGCGGCAATATGACCGCGCAGCTTCTGTTCCATTTCCGGCACAACGGCCTCGCCAAACATCAAGCCGAAGACCGGGCGATTCAGCCGGGCACGCAATTCCTTGATTGCATCGACGAACAGCAACGGGCGTTTTCGCGGCACGAAACTGCCGATATAGCCAAGGATAAGCGCATCGGCGGGCAGGTCAGCCGCCGAAAGCACCATTGCCCGCGCTTTGTCGCGGTCTACGGTGATCGATGTGTCGAACGGGCTGAAAACAACCTGCGATTTGTCCGCCGCGCTCCAGATTTTGCCTTTGGGCAGGGAAAAGCTTGAGACGGTCAAAACCCGGCTGGCAAGCGCGGGTGCAAGAAAACGCAGGCCCAGGGCGGCCGGGTCGGCGCGGTGATGCCAGACCAATGGCAAACCGGCGGCGCGCGCAGCCAGCGACCATGTCGCATGGGTGCGCCCGTCATTGGAATGGACGAGGTCGATGCCGTTTTCGCGCAAGAACCGGATGCGTTTGGGCAGTCCGGCCAGTGTCTTGAGGTATTTGCGCGGATTGAACGCTTCGTCTGGAGTGAAAGAGGTGCTGGGTCTGGCAGGATCCGACAATTGTTCGAACGCTCCAAAATGCCGTGCGATTTTTCCATCGGGTATTTCGGGCACAATCAAGATACGGAACCGGCCCGGATCCAGATTTTCAAGCAGGCCGAGCAGCGAAATATGACTGCCCCCGATACTGTCGCCTGCAAACGGGTAACAGATCGTTTTGCGCTGGGGCACATCCTTTGAGGCATCTTGCGAGACCGGCACAGACAGATCGACGGCGTTCATGGGTCAGCCCTGTCCAGCGCGCAGCACGCTGTCGCGGTAGGTCAGGAAATCTTCAAAATTGGACACGCCATTGCCGTCCGTATCAGCCCATGGGTCGAAGACCTGCGGACTTGATCCATGGCTGACTTCCCACGCATCATCCATGCCGTCCTTGTCCATATCGGCATAGGCATTGCCCTTCGCGATCTCGGGAATCCTGCCCGGACCTGAAACAATGCTTCCGGACCGGGATGTTATGTCCGAAGCAACGCGGCTGTCGATTGCATCGCGCGGCCAGGCTCCCGCATTCGCGAGCGTGCTGGCATAACCCTGCGATGCACTTTTAGGCTGGATCGTAGGCGGGCAGGGAGCCTGCGCGACCTGTGCCTGCTGCGCTGCGCTGGAGATGTGGTCGAAATTGCCGGTAAAGGCATTGTCCCAGATGTAAATTCTTGCATCGCCTGTCGATCCGATCGTCTCGAGTGCAATGCCTTGCGTATTCCGATGGGAATTTGGGCCTTTGACGAAGGTGTTGCCGATGATCGATACCGGCGTTCCTCTGTAACTTTCCCACACTTCCGCGAATTGGGATTCCGCGTTGTAGAGGACGTTGTTCATCACCTCCACGCATGATCCCGGCGGGAAATTGATGTCGGGGTTGCGGTCCCCGTTATGCGCGCAGATATTTCCGATAAAGCTTAGGCGCTGCGCATCCTTGGGATCGCTGCCAAGCAGGGCGCATTTGTCATGCCGGGGAATGCCGTAAGCAAAGATCGAATTGCTGATCGTGATTTCGTCATTGTCGCCGTAGCCATTGATGAGTTCATCGCTGGCCCAGCTGGCGCTGACATGATCGATCACGACCTTGCGGCTGTTTTCGATCGTGATCGCGTCGTCGCTTTCGCGATTTGCGCTAAGCCTGTCGAGCCGGATGCGCACATTGCGCACGACGACATCGTGCGTGTTTTTGATCAGGATTGGCGTGCGCGCGTTTCTGCCGCCAGCATGGGTGATCACCACCCCGCCGCCGGGCGCAGTTTGCCCCGCTATGGTAAGATAGGGGTTCTTGATCACGGGCGGCCGCCCGGTGAAGCGGAACACGCCGCCGATACGGAAAACGCAGGTCCGCTTGCCTTTGGAAATCAGGCAGTTTCGCAGCGATCCCGCGCCGGAATCCTCGCGATTGGTAACGTAAATGATCTTTCCGCCGCTGCCGCCTGCGGCGCTTGCTCCGTATCCGAGGGCTGCCGGGAATGCTTTCGCTCCCGATACGGCCTGCGGAGCGGGAGGAGGGGCAGCTTCAACCTTTTCAGCGCAAGCCGAAAGCGCAAGACTGGCGCTGAGTACCAGCACCAGCGGCGCTGGAAGTGCGGCTGCAAAATTTGAAGTGACGCTTGTCATGCCGGTTTCTCCGCCATCGAGTGATCATCTGCGTTGCCTTGCAGCCTATCATAGTCCGGGTTGCGGAAATACTCATACCGCCGCGGCAGCAGCTCTGCGAGGCTCGAGAACACCGCCTGTTTGGCGCGCGGAATTTTCACTTTCCAGCCGTCGCCTTCCTCGATCCGTATCTGGTCCTGCATCCGGTGGCGGCTGTCCGCGACCTGTTGCTGCGCCTTCATCAGCGACCATGCGCTGCCGCAGCCATAGCCTGCTACATGAATCAGCTTGAGGGGGTTGTTGCGTTGCATGGGCGAGGTTTTGCACACTCCTGACCGCCGCAACATCGCCGTAAGGCCGGTGTCCGGGCAAGGTATCTTTGGTATATCCGAAAGGCTAATTACTGGTACGCAGAGTTAGCCCGAATGCGCCGCAGACTGACCGCATAAGCCGTTGTGCCGAAAAGGTGCGGGCTGCAAAGTGCCAGCTGAATATGAGTCAGGATCAGACTTTGAACGACGCTGGCGGTTTCGACGAGCACGGCGCGGCTCCGGCCTATGATGAGCAGGCCGGGGCGCAAGCTATGCCTGTTCTGGATTACGCCAATATCGGCAAGCGTGGCACGATCCAGCGGATAGCCCGGTTCATGCTGTGCGCCTCAATTTTCCTGGCCGGCTGGTCGCTGCTTCGCGTCGGGCCTATTAACCTTACACTTAGCGATGTCCTGCTGATGTTCGTGCTGGTGGTGATGCTGTTCCGCACCCAGCTGAACACCCGCCCGTTCTCGGCGATGACAGTGTTCTGGTTCATCGGGCTTGCGCTGATGCTGGGCGGTCTGTTGCTTAGCACTGTGGTCAACGGAGTGGTCGAACGCTGGGTGATTGTTGCGGGGCAATACCTGTTCGCGTTCCTGCTAATCCCGATGATCCTGATGGGTCAGGAGACGACGCTCACGCGCCGCCTGCCCGCTTTATTCGTTCTGGGCATCACCGTTTCGCAGTTGATCGGGGTTTCCGCCAGCCTGCTGTTCGAACCTGCCGACACGCTGGCGCTGATGGGCAAGGGTTTCCTGACAGGCAATGGCCGTGTCGGCGCGATGACGGGGGAGCCTAATAGTAATGGCGCAATGATCGCCTATGCGCTGCCGATGCTGTTCTATTGCATCCAGAAACGCACAATCCCGCTGGGCATCGGCCTGATATGCGGCGCGATGCTGGTGTGGGGATTGCTAGCGAGCGGATCGTTCACCGGCTTTGCTGCCTCGGTCATCGCGGTCAGCGTTTTTCTGGTGGTATCGGGTCTCGGCCTGTTTCTGCGTTTTGCAGTGGTCGCTGTCGTCGGTGCGGGTTTGTTTGTCGCATCGGGACTGCCTCTACCCGAGACGTTCGAGGACCGCGTGGCAGGCGCGATCTCTACCGGCGACCTTAGCCAGGCTGGCACATTCACCGACCGCTCCAAACTGATCGAGGAGGCTTGGCAAAAAGCCGACGATCACGTCTTTATTGGTCAAGGCGTCGATCAATACCGCGTTGAAAGTTTTTACGGTGCGCCGGTCCACGAACTTCATCTGCTGATCTGGAATGAAGGCGGGGCGATTGCGTTTGTCGGATTGTTGATGCTGCTTTTGATCCTGATCGGCGGCGCGCTTTCGGCTATCACCAAAAGCCGGATGGAAGGCGCGATGATCCTTGCGGTTGTCGCGGTCTTCATGGTCTACTCTTTCTCGATCCCGCACATGTATTCACGCCAGTGGATCTTGCCCGTCCTGCTCGCGATTAGCACCTTTTTCGCCCTGCAACCTGCGCATCTCAAAGCGCCGAAAATGTGGTATCGCAGCTGATGGCCGGCGCTTTTCGCGATGGGCTGGCCGCGATTGGGCCGCGCGGTGTTCTGCGCTCCCGGCTTGAAAGTATCGCGCACCTGCTGACCGGCAGCATCGCGGTTGCAGCGCTAATGGCGGTCAGCACCGTCGTTGCCGCCCGCGCCCTGGGGCCGGAGGCATACGGCGTGCTCGCGCTGGTGTTGACCATCGGGCGAATATGCGAACGTCTGATCCGGTTTGAAAGCTGGCAGCCGCTCATCCGGTTCGGCGCGCAGACCGATATTGAAGGCGATCCGCAGCGGATGGCGCAATTGTTCCTGCTGGGCCTGCTGCTCGATATCGGGTGCGCGCTGCTTGCCGCGGCGATCATGCTGACTGCCGGGTATTTCCTGCTGCCTGTCGTCGGCCTCGACCAGTCGCAGTTTTACCTGCTGGCAATTTTCGCGCCTGCCATTGCCTTTAATGTGCGCGGAGTGCCGACGGCTGCTTTGCGTATGGCCGGACAGTTCAAACGGCTCGCCTATTTCCAGCTTTTCTCGGCAGCTCTGCGGTTCCTTTTTGCAGGTGCTGCCTACTTCATGGGCGCGGATATCGGGACATTCCTGGCGATCTGGACTGCGGCGCAGCTGATCGACACGGCCCTGTTCGGGATACTTGCGCAGCGGGCGCTGAAACAGCTGGGCGTGGCCAATCCGTTAGAGGCGGGGGTCCACGGACTGACAGCACGCTTCCCCGGTTTCATGGGATTTGCATGGTCCACCAACGCGTCGAGCGCGCTGCGCACCTTGACACAGGAGGCCGATACGCTGCTCGTGGGCTCGATGGCTGGTCCGACATCGGCGGGGTTTTACCATATCGCCAAACGCTTCGCCAAAGTCGCCCAGCAGGTCGGCCAGCACGTTCAGACAGTGATCTATCCCGATCTTTCAAGGATGTGGGCGCGCAAGCGTTTCGGCGAAGTTCGCTCGGTCAAATTCAAAGTGCAGGCGACGCTTGGCGGGATGGGGCTGGCGATGGTCGGCGGGGTCTGGTTGATCGGAGAGCCGATTGTGAAGTGGGCGTTCGGCAGCGATTTCGGGACGGTTTATCCGCTGTTGCTGACCCAGCTTTTTGCAGTCGTGCTCATCATGGTCGCGGCACCGTCGCGTTCATCCATGCTCGCAATGAACCGGCCCGGCACTGTGCTCGCCATCGCCTTGATTGCGACAGCGACATTCTTTGCAACCGCGTTCGCCGCGATCCCGGCCTTTGGCGCGATCGGAGCAAATTACGCGCACATCGCGTTCGCGGGGCTGACTGTAATCGCTCTCGAAATAGGGTTTCGCACCGCATACACTCCTGATCACGATCACAGGACGGCTGCGTCATGAATGATCTTTCGCAAAACGAATTTGCCGACAAGCACAACGCTGCGGCAGAGCCCGGACGGGTCGCCTTCGTCCTTCCCGGTCTGCGGGCAGGCGGGTCAGAACACGTGGTCACGTTCGTCGCCGACAGGCTTGCCGAACGTGGCCACGCGGTTGAAATCGTGAATTTCGAAACCGGGGAAGATCCGCCTTACTACACTCCTGACCCAAGGATCGACATCGCGTATCTGGCGCGTCCGGTGAAACGGCGGACGAAACTGGACGCGATGCGCGAAATCGCCGCCCGCATCAGCGATTTGCGCGCGCATTTCACCGCAAGCAAGCCGGACCTCATCATCAGCTTTCTCACGCGCTCCAATGTCCAGACGATCCTGGCGACGCGCGGCCTTGGCATTCCGGTGATCGTGTCCGAACGCAACAATCCAGTGCAGCAAAACCCCGGGAATGTCTGGCGCTGGCTGCGCCGACGAACTTATCCGATGGCGGACGGGCTGGTCACCATGACGCGCGGTGCGATGGAGTGTTTCCCGCCCGCGATGCGCAAACGGTCATGGGTCATTCCAAACATGGCAGAATGGGGCACAACCGCCGCAAAACCGGCTGAAACCGGTGAGACGAAGGTGCTGACCGCAGTTGGCCGCCTGACCCATCAAAAAGGTTTCGACCTGTTGCTTCATGCATTTTCCAAGATTGCGGACAACCATCCGGAATGGACGCTGCGCATCTGGGGCGAGGGGGCCGATCGGGCCGACTTGGAGGCGCTGCGCAGCAATCTAGCCCTGAACGACCGGGTGGAATTGCCCGGCGTGACCAGCGTGCCGGGCGAATGGATCGAAACTGCCGATGCGTTTGTTCTGAGCTCGCGTTTCGAAGGCTGGGGGCTTGTGCTGGGCGAGGCGATGGCCGCCGGTTTGCCGGCAGTGTCGTTTGCCTGCGACTTTGGCCCCGAAGACATGATCACGCACGGCGATGACGGCCTGCTGGTTCCCGATGGCGATGTTGATGCGCTGGCCGATGCGCTTTCGCGCCTGATGCGCGATGAACCGCTCCGCGAAAAACTGGGCGCGCGCGCTCGGGAAACCTCGCAGCAATTCCAACCTGCCAAAATCGGTGAAAAGTGGACCGATATGATCGAGGGCTTTCTGACAGAAGCCGGCGACACCCTCTCTAAAGGAAAAGCACGATGATTACCGCACTCAAGCAACGGGTTCGCGAAATCCGGCGGTCGAACCACGACGCGAAATTGCAGTCCCGGCGCGGGGAAGTGGGGTCGTTTCTGGTGTCCTATCCCAAAAGCGGGCGAACATGGCTGCGATACCTGCTCTCGCTTTACATGGCGCGCGCGTATGATCTGGGGTTTGAACCCGATCTGCTTTCCACGTTTCGCATCCTGCCCAATTACGACCTCGATCAGGAACGCGGGCTCCCCTCGGCAGAGCGGTACAAGGACGGCCAGATGCCGCTCGTCGCGGTAAGCCACCGCGATTACGACGGCGACCTGTTTGGGCAGACCCCGGTCATCATGCTGCTGCGCGATCCGCGCGACGTGCTTGTTTCGTCCTATTTCCACCAGACGCGGCACAAACACCGGTTCGAGGGGGACATCCCCGAATTCATCGAAAGCGGGCAATACGGGGCTGCCAGCATTGCAGATTACCACAATGGCTGGGCCGCCGGTCTGGAGGGTCGCCGCTCGCTCATACTCAGTTACGAAGATATGAGCACCGATACCCACGCAGCCGTGCGCCGGACTCTCGAATTTCTGGGGGTCGCGGTGGACGAGGCTGTGCTGGATGAGGCCGTGCGAAAGGCGCAGTTCGACAAGATGCGCAAAAAGGAAAAACAGACCGGAATTCCCGGCCACGATTACAACCGCGAAGACGCCGATGCATCGCGCGTGCGGCGGGGCAAGGTTGCAGGATACACCGACTACCTTGGCCCTGAAGACGATGCCCGCGTGCAGGAATTGTTCGCCCAGCATCTGACAGACGCGGCCACGGCACTTTATCGCCGCACCGGCTTTATCGCCTGACGCGGCAAGTTCAGCGATGAACATCTGCTCCATCGTCAACAGCCTGACATCGGGGGGCGCGGAAGTCCTGGTCAGCGGGCTTTCGGCGGAATTTGCGCGCTGCGGTGATGCCTCGCTCGTGATCGCGCTGTGCGATGCGGAGACGGTGGGCAATTCAGCCGAGACAGAGCGGCGCATTGCGGGTGAGATAAGGGATGCGGGCGGCGCGTTTGTGTCGCTTGGCATGCCGGCTTCACGCGGCCCTTTGACAGGCGCGCTTGCCTTGCGAAAGGCGCTGCGCGGGTTCAATCCTGATGCGGTCCATGCCCACACAGTGCGCGCGCTGCCGATGATCGCGCTGGGCCGAATTAAGGCACCGGTTGTGCTGACCCACCACAACACAAAGCTCCCCTTTTCGCCCAAGTGGTTTCGGTTATCGGACCGGATTACGGACAGCTATGTCGCAATTGGCGCCGAGGTAGAGGCTATTTTGGGCGAGCATGTGGGCAAACCGATCATTCGTATTCCCAACGCGGCGGGCCGATCATTCAGCACAGGATCGCCGCGTCAGGCACCGACTGGGAAGGCGCGTATCCTGTCCGTTGGCGCGATCAGCGAGCAAAAGAATTACCCGCTGCTCATCGAAACAGCCGCCGCGCTGAAAGCTGGCGATGCGATGGCAGAGATGCCCGAGTTCCGGATAGCGGGCGGCGGCGTGGACCTTGAAAAACTGCGGGCCGAGGTGGCTGCGCGCGGGCTGGAGGGCGATGTACAGTTTCTGGGTGAACGATCCGACGTGCCTGATCTCATGCGCGCCAGCGACCTGTATCTCAATGTCTCTTTATACGAAGGGATGCCGCTGACTTTACTGGAGGCGATGGCTAGCGGACTGCCGATTGTCGCGACCGAAGTGCCCGGAAACCGGGAGCTGGTTGATAACGGGGTTAACGGTCTTAAGGCGCCATTAGGCGATCCGGAAGCCATTGCCCGCACGATCGCCGATGCGCTGTCGGGCAGCGCCGATTATGCAGCCCTTTCGAAAGGCGCAATTGAAAAAAGCGCTGATTTCTCAATCGAAAACACCGCGGAAAAACACCGCGATCTCTACCGCTCGCTCGCTGCAAAACACTGAAGCTGCGCGCCCTATGCACCAAAAGGGGTAGTCGAAAGAGCGACCCCACCGCCCGCAATTGCCTTTTACCCCGGCCCCCTACTTCCTGTATTCCTGCGGATACGTTGCCGCGCATTTTGTCGATTTGAGGGCGGCGATGATTGGAGATATGCGGTGAACGAACTCGCCCTTAACCAGCCTCGGGAAAACCTTCCTGCGCAGCGGCGCGGCTATTTGACTCAGCAGTTTCAGCAGTCACCGCCGATGCAGGCGGAACAATTCGGCGTGGCCGATCTGATCCGTATCTTTGAACGGCACAAGATGCTGATCCTGGCGATCATCGCGGCGGCCACCCTTGCTACGCTGGCATGGCAGTTGCTCTCTCCGAACAAATACCGCGCGACGGCCAACATCCAGGTCGAGCTGATCGATGACACCGGCACCAACCAGGCCGATGTTCTGGCGCGCAATGTTCAGCGACTGGCGAACGAGCGCAAATTGTATCGCTCGCGCAATTCGGCGGCGATTGTGATCGACCAGCTCGATTTGCTGGAAGATCCCGAATTTCATAGCGAAATGGGCGGTGCGCCTAGTGGTTCTGAGCTTGACCAGAGCAATGCCGCGATTTCGGCCCTGCTCGGTATGACGCAGGTTCAATCCGAAGACGGATCTGATTTGATCGAGCTGACCGCGATTGCACGTTCGCCCGAAATGGCAGCGAAAATCGCCAACGCATTTCCTGCCGCTGTCCGCGATCTCAAACGCGAACGCAACGATGCGCGCCGTCAGGAACTGCTTGACGATCTTACAGCCGAGCGCACTGAGCGCATGACGCAGGCGGTAGAAGCCGCAGAGGCGTTGGCCGAGTTTCGCCAGGAAAACGGTATGCTGGTCGGCGCAGGCGGGGTGGAGGATCTCGCGCAGATCAATCGCATCATGGGCGAGGCTGCGTCCGCATCCGCGCTGGGTGCGGGTTCTTCTGCGCAAAGCTCTGCCATCGCCCGTGCATCAACCATGCAATCGACTGCGGGTGCAACATCGGCAGCGGTCCAGCAGTTGCAGCGTCAGGAAGCGCAGCTGGGCGCTGAACTGGCCCGTCTCTCGCAGACTTATGGCGATGGCTATCCCGAGCTGGTGAGGGTCCGCACCGAACTGGACAGCGTCCGCTCCAGTCTGGCGACAGAGCAGGCCGCTGCACGCGCCGCTGCACAGCAACAGGCCGATGCGGAGGCTGCGCGCATCCGCGAGATGGCCCGCGCCGATGCCGCCCGCGATTCCGCGCGCGCTGGCCAATTGCAATCGGTCGTTTCAACGCTCACGTCCAAGGCGTATCAGAACGCGGCCAACACGCCGCTGCTCGAACAATTGCAGCGCGAGGCGGTTTCGTCCGCGCAGGCCGTTGCCGAAGTTGCCGACCAGATCACCCGCGTCCGTTCGGAAAAGCTGGTTGAGGGTGTGACGTCGAACATCATCTCGCCTGCGACGCCGAATAACGAAGCGGTTTCGCCTTCGCCGCTCAAGACGACGCTGATTGCGCTGATCGGGTCGGGCATTCTCGGCATGATGATCGCGTTCACAATCGACATGCTGGACGACCGGCTGCGCACTGTCGCCCAGATCCGCAAATTCTTCGGGCTGCCGGTCTTTGGCATGCTGCCGCAGATGGAAGAGGGCATTTCGCCTAAACTGCGCGAATCCCCGGTGTTCAAAGACCCGCAATCGATGTTCTCCGAAGTGGCGCGATCCATGTATTCTGAAGTTCGCGCGCTGATGCCGGTGAACCAGTCGCACAGCGTGCTGGTCACATCACCGTTGCCGGGTGACGGGAAATCGGTTGTCGCGTTGACGCTGGCCGCGGCCGCTGTTGCGATGGGCAAACGTGCTGTGATCCTCGACCTTGACCTGCGGCGTTCGGGCATCCTCCAGAAAATCCAGGAAGACATCAACGCGCCAGAACTGATGGATGTCGTGCGCGGCGAGATTGATCTTCAGGCGCTTTATGCACCGGAAGACCCCGAATACGCCCAGACCGACACTGGCGTCGAGCTGATCATCAAGCCGGATGACGATGAAATGCTGAGCCGGTTTGCACTGCTCAGCGCGTCTCAGCCGGTGGCCGAACCGGCTGCCGTGCTCAGTTCGTCACGTTTCCATGAGCTTGTCCAAGACCTCAAATCGCGATTCGATCTTGTGGTTGTCAACGCGCCTGCCGTGCTGGCGGTGCGCGATGCCCGGTCGATGTGCGATTACACCGATGATACGGTTCTTGTCGCGCGCTGGGGTCACACCACGGTCGAACAATTCCGCGCCACGCTGGAAATGCTGGGAAGCGGCAATGTCGCCGGGTGCATTTACGACCAGGTAGATTACGCCGAACACGCCCGCCGCCGTTATGGCGACAGCGTCCAGTTCTACCACGAGGCTGCGGACTACTACACCGGCGGCGTGCCTAAAAAACGCACGATGAAAGAGCAGATCGTTAAGCTGTTCCGGCGCGAGAAATTCTACGCCGATGACGGGTTTGGTTGAAGCCGCTGACTGACAGGGACCAGCCATGCGCATTGCTGTGATCAGTGACGTCCACTCCGTCGCCGCGCCGTTTCGCAAGGCGATGGCGGCGGCGCGCGCCGAAGGGTTCGACCAGCTTATCCTGCTCGGCGATCTGTTCACTTACGGAGTTGATCCGGGCGAGTGTCTGGAGCTCGCGTGTGAGGCGATTGACCGTGATGGGGCATTTCTGGTCGGGGGCAATCACGAACAGCTTTATGTCGATCTGCGCGACCGGCGATCAGCCTATATCGATCAATTGCCGGACTGGATTCGCGAATCCGTCGAATGGACCTGGCGCGAGCTGGGTGAGACATGGCCCGAACGGCTCGAATGGATTCCGGAATGGGCGTGGGGCAGCATCCTGTTCGCCCACGCCAATCCGTTCGGCTATGGCGACTGGACCTATCTCTCCAACGAAGAACTGCTTCAGGCAGG
The DNA here is from genome assembly GCF_042854385.1 of Erythrobacter sp. MTPC3. NCBI lineage: Bacteria > Pseudomonadati > Pseudomonadota > Alphaproteobacteria > Sphingomonadales > Erythrobacteraceae > Erythrobacter > Erythrobacter sp. MTPC3. Next base: position 9,520 of record NZ_BTGP01000012.1, on the reverse strand, counting down.
CGCTACGAAGCTTCGCGAACGGGGATTTACCGCTGGAATTTTCGGCCACCTTCACCGGCCAAAGACATTTCGCGACGATGCCGGCACCGAGGTGCACGTGGTCAATTCGGTTGGCCAGCCGCGCAGCAAAAACGGCAGCGGCCCGTCCTGGACCATGGTTGAAATCGATGGCGGAAAGCTGTCGGTTGAGGATCGGCCCATAGATTTCGACGCCGAAACCCATTGTTCGGGCATCTACGCCGCCAGCGGCCTTTCGCCAGAGACCAAATCCATGCTTTGCAGGTTCTACCAATGACAACAATCGCTGTTACCGGAGCGGGCGCTGTGCTCGGCCAGGGGATCATCAAATCGCTGAAATCCGCAGGCCGTGATTACCGCGTGCTGGCGTTCGACCCGAACCCGCTGTCGCCCGGTCTTTACTGGGGCGACAGTCATGGCATCCTGCCAATGGCCAACGACCCCCAATACACAGCGGCGGTTGAGGCGATGCTGGAACGGGACAAGCCGGATGCCGTGCTGGTCGGAACGGATGTGGAGCTGGAAATCTTCGCTGAAAACCGCGCCCGATGGGAAGAGCGGTTCGCCACAAAGATCGTCGTTAGCCCCGCCGACATCATCCGCATCGCCGATGACAAGCTGGAAACCGCTCGCTGGCTGGAGGCAAACGGCCTGCCATTTCCGAAATCGGTCGCGGGCGAAGATCGCGATGGCATCGAGGGGCTGATCGCAGATATCGGCTTCCCGCTGGTGGTAAAGCCGCGCATTGGCGCGCGCGCGGTCGGCGTGTCGCTTGCCAAAGACCGCGCAGAGCTGGACGCGGCACTCGAAGGGCGCGATGGGCTGGTGATCCAGCAATGGGCCGGTCCTGACGATGAAGAATATACCGCAGGCGTGCTGTGCTTTGATGGCGAAGTCAGCGCCGCGATTGTCCTGCGCCGTGACCTGCGCGACGGGAACACTTTCCGCGCATATGCTGATGAATACCCCGATTGCGACGCTTATGTTCGCAAGGTTGCCGCCGCACTGCAGCCGTATGGTCCTGCAAATTTGCAGTTCCGCCGCGGACCGGACGGGCAGTTTCGCCTATTTGAAATCAATGCGCGTTTTTCCGGCACCACGCCCATGCGCGCGCTGCTCGGCTTTAATGAAGTGGACATGGTGCTTGGCAAGCTGTTGTTCGATGAACAGGTTACGCAGCCGCCCTTAAACAAAGGCGTGGTCGTCCGCTTTCTCGAAGAGCAATTGCTGCCGCGAGAAGCTGCCGCATCGGCGCAGGCGGCGGCGTAATGCGCATCGCGCTGACCGGCGCGACTGGCACAATCGGCGCCGCTTTTGCCGATGCCGCCAAGGCAGCAGGACACGATCTCACCCTGTTCGCGCGGAACATCCCCGAGGGCAAACGCGGGCTTGGCGACTGGCACACGCTCGACCTAGCGGACGAGGCTGACGGCGATACAACCGCACAGGCGCTGCGCGGGGCAGACGTTGCCGTGCATCTCGCGGCGAGGATAGACACCGCAGCGCCCAGCGATGATGCAGCGCGCGCCTTGTTCGAGGCAAACGTGCTCGGCAGTGGCCGTTTCATCCGCGCCCTTGCCAAAGCAGGCGTGCCGCGCATGGTCATGGCCTCCAGCGCGAATATCTACGATCCGTCGCTCACAGTGGCCGATGAATGCAGCGCCATTCGCCCGGTTAGCCGGACGCTTTATCTCTCGTCGAAAATTGCGCAGGAATCTTACGCTCGCGAGCTTTGCAGCGGGCCCGGAATATCCTGCGCCATCATGCGAATATCCTCGGTCATCGGGACCGGCAGCGATCTGGTTTCGCGGTTCGCCGCCAACGTCGTCAACGGCGAGCGTATTACACTGGCCAACCCCGACTACGGCAGCGATTGCGTCGCTTTGGGTGATGTCGTCTCTGGCCTGTTACTGGCCGCACAGGGCGATTTCGCGGGCGAATACAACCTTTCCTCCGGCGTGCGCCATACCCTTTCGGAAATTGTCGCTATTGCGGCCGAATGCGCTGGCAAAGATGCCGTCGTGGATCGCACAGCAGCCGGCGAACACGCCGACAGGGGCTTTCCGGCTATCGATTGCAGCCGGCTGCGGGCAAAGGGATATTCGCCGCAACCATTGGCGGATGTCATCGGCGCAATTGTGGCCGCGCACGGTAATGCGGCGTCTTCCGGCAAATGCGGGGTGAGCGCCTGATGTCCGTATTCTCTCGGCTCGTCGCCTTGCTCATCCTAGTGGTGGCCGCGCCGTTTCTTATTCTGCTCGCGATTGCAGTGCTGGTGATGCAGGGCCGCCCGGTCCTGTTCCGTCAGATGCGCGCGGGCAAGGATCGGGTTCCATTTGAACTCGTCAAATTCCGGTCCATGCGGGATACGCGCGGACCGGATGGCGAGCTGCTGCCCGATGAGATGCGCACCACCGCCATCGGCAAATTCCTGCGCCGTTCGCGTCTTGATGAATTGCTGGGGCTGTGGAACGTGGCGCGCGGGGACATGAATTTTGTCGGCCCGCGCCCGCTACTGCCGGAAACAATCGCAGAGCTTGGCGCGCTGGGCAATCGCCGCAGCGAGGTGAAGCCGGGCCTGACAGGCTGGTCACAGGTTAGCGGCAACACGCTGCTGACACTGGAGCAAAAGGTGGCTTTGGACATCTGGTACATCGACAACCGCGGACCGGTGCTGGATGCGCAAATCCTTGCCCGAACCGTGCTGGTGATGGTCGGCGGCGAGAAAGTCCGGGTGGAGACGCCGACTGGCGACGCGCCATAAGGCGCTGCGGACCATTGGATTGCAGGTGATATCAGAGCCCAAATCGTAGCGCGAAACACACACGGGCATGTGGGCCTGAAAACATGCCGCTTATGCTCGGTGAAAAATTGGTGCGGTCGAGATGCACAATTCGAGCTACTAAAGTGCTGCAAAATAGCGTTAAAATATGTTTCATCGACTTTGAACCACCTTGTAAGCCACCCTGCATTCGGCCATGAAGAACTTCAATTTTGAAGATTCGTACGACATGTTTCCCCGTGTTAAAAGTCAATCGGCACACTGACCTTTCTTATTAGTCAGGACTTCCAGTCAGTTTATGGAATTAGCGCTCTTATCTATAAGCCCGCGACTCAGGCCACCAATAAGTGCCTCGGGCTTAGAGCTTACAAAGATCTCCGCAGGATAGTACGTTTAAAAAGCCAAGGATCCGCCTCTACTTTGCGACCACGCCCCTTCATATTTTCTGTAGAGCTTGCGACTGAAAGTCGCTGAATAGCGTTTATTGTCTTTAACCGAAGCTAATTCCCAACCAATCCCACTTGACCGCCGGTCACAATTGCAGAAGATATAAAGCAAATCTGGCAAGGGGGCGCCATGTTGCTTCGTACCATCTTACTTACAGGGACTTCGGTCGCCGTTTTTTCAAATGCGGCTAATTTAAATGCCCAATCTAGTACTGAGAGCTACACTTACGATTCATTAGGGCGGCTTATAACCGTCGTGACGTCTGGCGGGCCGAACGACAATCAAACTCAGTCGATCTGTTACGATGAGGCTGATAATCGCACAGAGTATGTGACCAACACGAGTGCTGGGGCAACAGAATGTACGGGCGCAGTCCCGCCGCCGTCATCACCCCCGCCGTCACCACCACCGCCTCCAAGCAACAATCCGCCAAATACGACTTCAGACACTGTGTCTGGCGCATGTCTGGCGACGACCTTTGTGAATTTAACGGCGAACGATAGTGATCCAGAAGGCAATTATCCGCTTACGCTCACAGGCATTGTGAGGAATTCCGGTAATTCGGACGCGTTGATCTATTCGGCGAGCACCGTTCAAGTCGATTTCGACAACACAAGTTGGGGGATGTCTCAGTTTACCTACACCGTAGAAGACTCCCTCGGCGCTTCATCGACGGGGCAGCTGACCGCGACGACTGGCAATTGTGGTGGCGGTGGCGGAGGTGAACCGCGCTGATCCTTGATGTTCTTGGTCATTATATCTGAAATTCGTTGGGGCAATAACCGATGAAATTACTTCGAAGACTTTCGATAGCAACCTGCGGCATAGGCGGTTTAGTGTTGGGTATTTGTTCCGCGCCAGCGGCAGTCGCCCTCGCGCAAAGCTCCAACAGCGCTGCGCAAGGTTCAAACGTGTGTATGCTTCGCGCCTCGTCAACCGCGACACAGAATGCAATCCGTATCATTGCCCCAAATGATGCGGCGGCGGCGCTAGAAGCGAAAGGATTTACTCAGTTTCCGTGTGCAAAAGGTGGGTTCCCAATTCCAACCCAAATCGAGTTTCGGGACTTCATTTGCACAGTTAGTTCGGAATATTCTGAAGGTATGCAGAAGCAGTTTGAGGCGCTCCTCGGAGAAAGGCCAGGTGTCCTTTGCGGTCTGGCTGAAGTCTCGCTCGGCAGATGGTCGAGGTCACGCCGCGGCCGAGAGATTGTGGGAGACGACTGATGGAAACATACTTTATAAAAGGTCCTAATCAGTTCGTCTTGGGCCTCATTCATGCAGCGTTGCTTTTTTTGCACTTGCTTCAGGCTCGATAGTTAGCGCGCAAGAAATTGATCCTCTCGATGTTGAGCAAGATGCAAATGGCGTCAACTACCTAACGGGTGAGATTGAGGCACAGAGGCCCACGCTATCGATTCCTGCCGCACCCGCGCTGACATTTACGAGTTTGCCCGACTTTGTTCCGCTGATTCAAGCGACATTTCCGCCTAACACGACGTCTGCGAGCTATTCAGTGAATGCTGGACCTCTTGGTTCAGATGGTTTTAGATGCTTGAACAATCCTTATGAATGTATCGGAGTAAAAGGGTCTGGCTCGGTTCTGACAGGCGGCGGTTATCAGGGTAATCACCAATATACTCAGGCTGGCACGGGGCGACGTATCAATTTCACCGTTCGTACCGGTGACCAGAACGTCCCAACGGTAGGCCAACCTCTCTATTGGCTTGCAAGCGAGGTCATTACACCTGGCGGTGAAACGTTAACGTTTACGTACGAATCAGCGCAACGTTTTCCCGGATTCAACGTGTTGTCGCATCGACCAACGGTGGTCACCAGTTCATATGGCTATCAGCTTAAATTTGAATACCGAAGCAACGATCCGGCCGGACTTTGGGACTTTTTGGCGCGCGCGGAGATCGTCGAGACAGCCAATCCTGCTGTTCCTCTGGCATCCCTCGATATAGTTGGCGCAACCATAACCGATATCGCTGGACGAAATTATGATTGTAACTGCGTTTATCGGACTTTCGGCGAAAAACTCGGACCGGGCTCAAGTCTTATCTTACCTGGCGAAACCAACCCTTCGTTTCATGCGGCAACAATTGAAAATAATGGCAACAGAGTACTAACTGTTACTAATGATGGCGTTCCTTACACATATGACATCGTGAGTGCATCGATTTCATTTTCGCCAGACGCAGCAGAGCGAGTAACACTTTCAACGCCTGATGGAGTTATTCGCCAAGTTGAAATTACTAACGACTTGCAGTCTTCTTGTAGCACAGTCGGCGGATGCTCCGTAGGCGGCCTTAGACAGCGCATTGATAGGATCACTAACTCTGAGGGCGGGGTCACAGAATATGATTACGATAATGCGCAGCGCGTAATCAAAATTACGTATCCCGAAGATAACTCTGTGAGCGTTCAATATGATGTGAGCGGCAACGTCACGTCAATGACGACCACGCCAAAGCCTGGCAGCGGCCAATCGCCCAGCACTCGGCAGGCTTATTATGACACCTACAATCTTTGTGAAAACGTCGTGTGCTATCTCCCGGAATGGACACGCGATGCGAATGGCAATCAAACAGATTATACGTGGAGCAGTGTACACGGCGGTTTGCTCACGCAACTAGATCCTTCTGATGAAAACGGGAATCGTCGCAAGGTCAAAAACACATACGATGCAACCGGTCGACTAACTCGCGAAGAAATCTGTGCTGCAAACAGTTCCGGCACCGAGCTGACTTGCGACACCGCCAATTCCTTCGTCCGAGAATTCACGTATTTTCAGGCTACGCGGCTGCCCGCGAGCGAGACCGTTACGGATGGCACCGACGGCGGCCGGCTGACAACGAACTATAGATACGATGCAGCGGGCCGTCAGCTGTCTGCCGACGGGCCTCTGCCGGGGGCAGGAGATGCAACATATGCTCGGTACGACGCGCTGGGCCGTAAGATCTGGGAATTCGGACCAATAGGCGAGAACCAACGGCGTAGCGCACAAAAGTTCACCTATCGCGATGCAGACGATCAGGTTGTCGAGGTGCTGACAGGTACGGTGCCTTGGAACACCACTGACAGCTCGCCAGCGTCACCCTCGTTTGCACTTATTACTGACGTTGAAACCGAGTACAATGCGCGCAGGCTTGCGGTGAAGAGCACGGTCAAGTCACCTGATGGCACACCTTATTCAGTGACGCAGATGAGCTATGATGCGCTTAACCGTGAGCATTGCACCGCTGCCCGCATGAACCTATCCAGCCTTCCCAGCGATGCCTGCACGCCAGGCACGACGGGCGGGGACGGAGCGGACCGGATCACGCGCAAGCATTATGACAGCGAAAGCCGCGTTGTCCGGATTGAGCAGGGCGTAGGAACGCCGCTGGTTCGCGACTATGCGACCTATACGTTCACGCCAAATGGCGAAATGGCAAGTATGACCGATGCTCGCGGTTATTTGGCTGAAATGCGATATGACGGGTTTGGCCGGCAAACCCATTGGTATTTTCCCGAACCAGATGCTCTTGATGAGATAAATCTAGGCGATTTTGAACAGTATAGCTACGATGCGAATGGCAACCGTACCTCGCTAAAAAAGCGTGATGGGTCAGTAATAAATTATAGATACGACAATCTCAATCGGGTCATCGAAAAAACGATCCTTCCGCGTGCCGGCCTTGCTTCGATCCATACCCGAAATGTCTTTTACGAATACGATATCCGCGGCCTGCAAACCCATGCGAGGTTTGACAGCGACAATGGTGTCGGCACGAGCTCGAGCTATGATCGCTACGGGCGCGTTACCTCTACGACGGACAATACAGGTGTCAGCGCCGGCCGCACGCTTAGTTACACCTATGACGCGATTGGCAGCCGAACTTCAATAACTCACGGGTGGGACAACAAAACATTCTACTACGATCAATATTCTGATGGCCGCCTGAACCGTTTGCGCGGACCCAGCGGAGAGCAGTTGATCGATTATCGCTACAACAGCGATAGTCAGCTGTTCCTAATGCAAAAATATACGAGCTCTGTGCCGAACCAAGAGTGGACCTATGACCCGATTGGCCGGATGGCCTCTACAGAGATTGACGGACCCAATAACAATTATGATGTGACGTGGTCTTTCACTCGCAATGCAGCCTCTCAGATCAAGAGCGAAACGCAGAGCAAGGACATATACAGCTGGGACGGATTTGTCCCCCTCACGCGCACTTATGCGGCCAACGGGCTCAACCAGTACACCGCTGTTAGCGGGGTCGATTATGCCTATGATGACAACGGCAACCTGACCGACGATGGTGCAAATACATATCTTTATGACGTGGAAAACCGCCTTGTTGAGATGCGCTTTAAATCAGAACCTGTCGGATGTCCTCGAGGCACAGGCACGAATGTTCTCGCCGCACGGCTGTACTATGACCCGCTTGGCCGCCTCTATCGCACTCAAAATTACGCGTGCGGTGTTCTGAACGATGAGCGGGCCTATCTTCACGACGGAGATGCCCTGGTCGGTGAATTCAATGCTAGCGGCACGACCTTGGCTCGTCATATCCATGGTTCGGATATGGGTGCTGACGATCCGGTGGTGACCTATGACGGCCAATACGCAGGTATCGGGTACGCGCGGTTCCTCCACAACGATGCTCGCGGATCGATTGTCTACAGCGCGAATTTCCAAGACGGCAACCGCGTCATTAACACCTATGACGAATACGGCCAACCAAGCGCGTCCAATAGCGGACGGTTCCAATACACAGGCCAGGTATGGTTGCCCGAGCTCGGCATGTACTACTACAAGGCCCGCATCTACTCGCCCAAGCTCGGGCGGTTCATGCAAACTGATCCGATTGGCTATGAGGATAACGTCAACCTTTATGGGTATGTCGCAAACGATCCGATAAACAGCGTGGATCCGACGGGGGAAAGTCTGCTGCGAGCAGGTCGCTCCCTCTTCAATGTTGGCAGGAGAGTAGTACGTGGCCAAAGAGTCGATCGCGCGGTAGTTGATGAAGTAGTCGATATTGCTGAGGACGTTGGCACAATAATTAGTGATCCCATAAGCGTCGATGCGTTGGCTGCCGGGGTCGACTTGGTCGCTGGGACAAACTTTAATAATCGAAAGGCTCGGGCCGCACGGACGTCCGATCGCCTCCCCGGCCCAGATTGGAAACGCGGTTCTACAGGTGGCCCTGGATCGGGAAAACGTTTCGCGCCGGAATCACCCGAAACACGTCAGGCAAATGAGGGTGTTCCCTGTCGCTATTGTGGACAGCCCACGACGAATTCGCCTGGTCGAGGTAACTCGAGGGAGCGAGATCACATTGATGCAAGAAGTCGCGGAGGCAATAATACCCCTGAGAACGAAGGTCAGTCTTGCAGGGATTGTAATCGTTCAAAGGGCGCAAGAAATCCGGACGAGTGGCAACCGAGGGACAGGCAATCAAGAAATGAGCTATCAAACTTCCGAAACCGAAATCGTATCTTTTACACTTGACGATGGCAGCTACGAAAATCTGCATGCTAAGCGATTAGGGGCAAGTTCCTTTCTTCTAGATAACTCCCCATTCTATATTTATGATGTTAGCTACCAGGACGAAGTTGTAGCTCATTCAAAAGATGGGCGCCTCGTTTTTGAATCAGTTTTAAGAAGGGGCGGCCATTCGACATACCGCATAAAATTGCCTCCCAGAAAGACCCACGAGGATTTCTTGAGAGGATTCGATAAGCTCGATCATCTCGGATGCACCTTCGAAGGTTCAGTTGCCGGAAGTCGAAGGTTATATTCGATTGATTTACCTCCCTCGACTGATGTTGCTGCGGTGTACGAAATCATGGAAGACGGCGAGGCACGTGGGGAGTGGGAGTTTGAAGAGGCTCATTTTTTTAGGGGGCATCGCTGACGTCTCTTGAATCTTGCTCCGTTCTCCGGCGGCCCATCCCATTCGGACAACCACCCCACATCTCAGCGACCCGACCGGTCATGGATCGAGGTCAGCGAGCCAGTCCCTATTTCTCGCACACCGAACACGGCATGCCGTATAAATATGGGAAAAAGTGCAGTAGAATCGGCGCGCTTGTTCAATGCGGCGCTTGGCAGATTGGTAGCTACGGATACCTATCTGGTCCCTGCAAAGGACCAGCATTCCGGGACTTTGGGCGGCAGTTCTGAGATGTCCCATCGCCATATGGTCCCCATGTCCAGAAAAGCCGGACGCAGGGCCTTTCTCGACGGCAATTATGCGCGGCGCAAACTGCCGCTCAA
>NZ_BTGP01000011.1:0-121169 GCF_042854385.1 Erythrobacter sp. MTPC3 | reverse complement strand
CTTGGTCCGAGGCTAAGCCACCGCATCCAGCCCACTGCGCTGGATGATCGACAGCAGCCGAAGGGCCGGACCTCCCGGCTTCTTCGCACCGCGTTCCCAGTCTGACACCAGATTCTTGGACACGTTGAGATAGCGCGCAAACACAGGCTGCGAGACATGCTCGGCCTCGCGGATGGCCTTGATTTCGTCGGGCGACAGGACGGGCGCAGGTGCAAGGCAGGCTTCATCGAACTCGCGCATGGTGCGCTTGTCGATGTTGCCCGCGTCGTGGAGGCCTTCCATCATTTCGTGGACGGCAGCCATCGCCTCGCTCTTGTAGGTCTTTGCCTTAGCCTTGCTCATCGTCGTTCACCTCGACCATTCGGCCCGCTTCAACTTCCGTTTCAATCTGGTCCTCGCGCAGTTCCAGCATGATGCTGGCCGCCTTGCGATAGACCTTCAGTTCCGCCGCACTCAGGTTCGCCTTGTCGCTCTTGGCGAAGCCAAACACGAATATCGCCCGCTCGCCCGAGCGGAAGATCAGGATCGAGCGATAGCCGCCCGATTTGCCTCCGCCCTGGCGCGCGATGCGCTGCTTGATGAGGCCGCTGCCCAGGTCGGCATCGATCAGGCCGGATTCGGCCCGATGCACGGCATCAGCAAGCGAGGCATCGCTGATCTTTTCCTTTGCCGCAAACTTGGCGAACCAGCGGTTGGCGTAGATGCGGATGCGCGGGTTCTCAGCCATGCAGCAACGGCCCACTATCATACTTAGTGTTACGGCTCAATGAATATGAGCCGCTCATGTTTTGCTCGATCCGGTCGCCGATGCGCTGCGCTGCCTCGATCACATGCCCATCGTCAAGGTGGGCATAGCGGGTGGTCGTGCGCACATCTGCATGGCCAAGCAGCTTGCCGATCATCGGCAGGGTTTCCGAATGGGCAGCGGCATGGCTGGCAAAGCTGTGCCGCAGATCATGAATTCGGACGCCAGGAAGGCCAGCCGCATCGCGCAGCTTGCTCCACAGATTGCCGATATCGGTAATCGGACGCTGGGTGGCCGGGTTCCAGAACACATATCGCTGCTTCTCCCGGCGTGGCAGGGCGTGGAGGATGGTTGCTGCCGCTTCGGCAAGCCAGACCGTCCGCGGTCCGGTCTTGCTGTCGGTCAGCAGCAAGCGCCGCCCCCGTACTTCGCTCCATTTGAGGCAGGTAATCTCAGACTTGCGGCATCCGGTCAGGATAAGCAGGCTGATCGCAGCGCAATGCAGCGGGAAGGCCTTGCGATGCCGGTCAAGCACTTCACCTATCCGCCTAAACTCCTTATCGGACAGGAAGCGCTCGCACTTCCGCCCCTTGTTCTTGCGGATATAGAGACAGGGATTTGAGCCTTCGGGCCGCACGCCCCATTCCTCTGCCTTGTTGAACATGGCGCGCAGGATTTCGCCGCAACGGTTGGCAGCGCCCGGGCCACCGGTGTTGGTGATCCGGTTGAACCATTCCTGCACATGGCTTTCCTCGATCTCGTCGAGGAACAGGCCTTCGAAGGCCCGGTCGAGGTATTTCCGCTTGTAATAGCGGTGGGTGTAGAGCGTGGATGGCTTCCATTTGGGCGACACGCGGTCCCAATAGGTCTTGAGGAAGTCGCGGTAGGACGGAACCTTGCGCCGCCGCTTGCGCTCCTCTGCCGGGTTCTCGCCAGTCTGGGCGCGGAGCAGCACGCGGCGCGCAACATCCATTGCCTGCACACGGCTCAGCACCTTGGCGTTGCCGATTGTCACTGTGCGGGTGCGCCCCTCCATCCGTGCCTGGACGATATAGACCTTGCGCCCGCTGGCGTAATGCCGGGCACCAAAGCCGGGTAGCTCGCGAGTCCAGCACGTCTTGCGCAGCTCGCCAAGTCCAGCACGCTTGCCGACCACGTGGAGTTTGAGGCTACCCAGTTCCTCAGCAACGATACCTCTTAGGGTCAGCGCGTTCATAGTCCGACTCCGATCAGCTTGGCGATGGAGCCGGATACGCGTTCCGCCGCATCGGCGACGATATCGTCGGAAAGATGCGCATATCTGGTCGTCGTTTCTGCCAGTGCATGGCCCAGCAGCTTGCCGATCACCATCAGCGAGATGTTGTCGCGGATCGCAACCGATGCGAAACTGTGGCGCAGGTCGTGAAGTCGGACATCTGGCAGGGCCGCACGGTTGCGGATTTTCGGCCAATGCATGCTGAGCTTGATCGGCTTCTCAGGATTGCGGACCGAGGGGAACAGCAGGCCGCTCGGTGTCCGGTTTGGGAGGCCCGCGATCACATCCACGGCTTGCCGGTTGAGATAGATGATCTTCGCGCCAGTCTTGCTGTCCGGCAGCATCAGACGTGGTTCCTGAACCCATTCCCAGCGAAGTTGCTCGATCTCTCCGCATCGCGCGCCGGTGAAGATCAGCAAGCGGATCGCAGCGACATAGAGCGGCTGCTCGACCTCATAGGCTCGCAGCGCAGTGGCCAGCCGCGCATATTCATGGCTATCAAGAAAACGCTCCATGGGCTTGCGCTTATATCGCGGCGTGCCCTTGCAGGGGTTGGAGCCGCGAGGGCGCAGGCCAAGGCGCTCGGCATAGCCCATCATCACCGAGAACACCGGCAGCGTGCGATTGAACACGCCGGGGCGCTCTGCAAAGCTGTCGCGCCAGAACAGGATGTCGCCTTTGGCCAGATCGTCGATCCGCCGGTCGCCGAACGCGCCGAGGATTTCCTTGAAGATGGCGCTCTCGTTGCGCTTTCGGGTCGATGGTTTCCAGTGTCGCGCATAATCAGCCCAGAAGCGTTCGGCGTAGTCGCGCAGCAAGGGCGCGTCGCTCTTCTGCGCAGCTCGGGCCTTCTTGCGCGTTGGCAGACCGTCCAGCGCCACCTCCGCCAGTTTCGCCCGCGCGAGACGGCGGGCCGTAACAGGAGTAATATCCTTGGAAGTTCCGAGCGACACACGCCGCAGCTTGCCGCGCTGGCGGAACAGGACAAACCACGTCCGCCTGCCGCCGGGATTTACTCGCAGGCCAAAGCCCGGCAGGTCGATATCCCAATATTCCCGAATTCGCTTCCCGGGCTTGCGCCGGGCGATGTTACCGTTGAGCCGAACCCTATTGGATGGCTTTGCCTTTGCACCACTCCCACGCCCTTCACCGGATCGGATTGAGGAATGATGATTCGGGGCTTCATTCGCTGGTAACAGATAGCCATTTGCTTGCATTGATTTGCTCCTCATTCTAGAGGGGCAACTTCGAGTAACCTATTGCTCAACAATATCTTTCTGCCGCATGGCGGCGTACGGTGTGCCCTCCAATTTCCTATATTCCCCCACGTAACCAGTCATTTCGCCGGTTCGTTCTGATAGGGTTTTCCAGCCACTTCCAAAAGAACCCCCGCTCTCACGCGGCGAAGGATCCCTACAATCTGGGTGGCACTAATCCTCGGCCTCGACTGCCGATCGTGCAATCGCAATGGCCTCTTCGAATCTAACTCTTGTCGGCTGGCGAAGCCGCGCCAGTTTGAAAGCTTTGGAGTAATGCGCGAGTACGTCTTCGGCTGGTTTCTTCGATCGGATTCCGGGCAGCGCTAAGCTCGCTAACTCGATCAACGGGATGTCCCGATGCGATCTCCAGTCGGATCGTGAGGGCCGCAAGGGTACGATCATCTCAGGGATCGAATGCTTGGGGAAAAGGACAAGGCGATCTCCGTCATGCGACCGACTTAATTCGGTTGGGATCGCTGAAACAACTCTCTCCTGGATTATCCGTCCCGCCTTTTGCTTCCCATGCGCACGGGCGACCCGTTCGACGACAAGGTCGAGATAGACGGGCCCCTCACGTTCGATGACCTCCTCGACGATTGTTTCGAGACGTCGCTGATATGCATCTTCATAAAGCAGATCGCCATCACCTTCAGGCACTGAAAGTTCGGAAAATTGGTACTCTTGGCCCACCTCGTGAGGAGGCAAACGATAAACCGTTTCATGCGGTTGCCGTGATTGATCACTCGAAATGTGCGTCTCATCTTTACCGCAGGAGGATGTAAGCTGGTGCAGCCCCCTGCCTCGACTTTCGACCAAACCGCGCGAATGCAAAGAGTTGCTCCGGGATGGAGAGAGCGCGTTGTTTACAAGCTCCTCCCACTTCTCCTCATGCGGCCTGAAAGCCGCAGTTGCGCGGTCTGCTGACGAGAGCGGAAGGTGATCAGGCAACGCTTCCTTCAACTGGGAATTACTCCAGACTTGTCCATCTGACATCAACTGCAAGATCTGCTCTTGAACCTGAGCTTCAGTAACCCGAGCGGAGTCCTTCTCCTCATCGTCAGAAGGCACAACGGTAGCAAGTTCATCGCTCGAATGGTCTGCTTGGCCCTCACAATTCTCAACAGGTTCAGTAGGAAGATCGACTTCGTCTTGCGCGTCATCCTCAGCCGAGTCGGAGGAACGCCAAGCTCTTAGTTCTACATGTCGACTGGTCCACTCATCTGAACCGCCAACTGGCTGGATACCACGCTCGGATAGGAACCCGACCAGTTCCTCCATCACCTGTCTTTGATCCCTGACGAATCGTGATGCGAAGCATCTCCAGACTGTCCAACCAGCCCTTTCCAAGATGCGCTGCCGGTTCATGTCGGAGGCCCAACGATCAGGCCCGTGATATCGGTCGCCATCGCATTCGATTGCGACGCGGCGGTCATTCTCAGGCGGCTCTTTGCCTGCTGCGATGGTTGTCTCGCGCACTTCCTTAGTATGAAGCAAGGAGATTGCCTGGAGAAACTCGACGGGCTCGATCTTATCCAGCACTGGTTGAGTCGAAACCAATCGCTTGCGGCGTTCCTTCCAGTCGTCGCGGAGATGGAATTCCTCTGCCGCATACATGGCGGTCACTAGCTCGAATGCGTCGAGCGGTTTCCCGCCGGTATTCACCTTCTCGAAGACGAGGCAGACCGCCGCTCTGCTCGTGTCTTTGCCCAGCTTGATCACCGGCACCTGATACTGGTCGAAAGTTCTGACCACGCCTTGCATGAAAGCATTGATCAGCTTCAGGTGTTCGCTCCGCTGGTCTAGCTCTTTGTAAATCCAGTCAATCGCATTTGTCTGCCAATCCTGAGCGCCGAACATGCGGTCGATCGGAAAATGAAGGTGTTCGAACTCGTTTTCCTCGGTGGAGAGGTCAAGCTTAATATCCCGGCCAAAGTTTTCCCGAATGATCCGATCTTCGGGAACGGGCACGATGGCTTCACTACGCGGGATATCCGGGTACAGCGCCGCGCGAATATCGAAGTAGAAGTGCAATTTGATTGGTCGTTTTTTGACCGTCTGTGTGGAGACAGGGACAGTTGTATAGGTCGACTGGTAAAGTGAGGTCATACGCTGCTGACCGTCGAGTAAGTAGGCCTCGATCTCTTTGGCCGGTGACGGCGCTCCTTCTACCGGACGTACCGCAAACGAAACTTCGCCCGATGCATCCAAAGTCATGAGCGCCCCCACAGGGAAGCCCTCAGAAATTGACGCCAAGAGATCTGTGATGCGATCCTGATCCCAGACCCAGCCCCTCTGGAAATCTGGCAGCTGGAGTTTGCCCTCATCGCATTCACGCATGAGATCGCTGAGCTTGTAAGGATTAGTCTGAAATGAGGTTGTCATGATTGCCCCTGCGATCTGATTTTGTGCTCGTTTGACTTGATAAAGAAGTATTTAGCAAGAATGCAATTGACGAAATCTGCCATCGATCTTGCCCATTGTGATGATCAACGGTTGGTTTGGTGCAATCAATTCTAACACTCACGCTTCCAAAAGCTTCAGTGCAGCAACGCTGGCGCGGGCCGATAATGCTTCGGCAATTGGCACAACAGCATCCTCAGGTGGAATGCCGGGCACCTCGATGCCCTTCTCAATTTCTTCCGTCACCGTTTCGGCAAGGTCAGTTACCCGGCGGCGAATGTACGGGGCACCTAGCCCTGCCTCCTCCGCGAACCTCGCCACACTTTTTCTGTCAAATTCTTCGAGTGTCGCCGCGCGGCCAAAGCGCATTGCGAGCTTGGGGGAGAGCTCTTGCCACATATGCGTGGCAACAAGATCGTAAAGCGGGGCAAGCACCACTTCACCGCTCTCGCGGCGCAGCAGACTGTAGTTCTTAGCGTGGGCATCGGCGTTGCCGATGATGAGATTAAAGATCGCGGCGTCGGCCAGCTTTAGTACCTCGCGCGCTGGCCGCGTCGCAGCGGTGCGCAACAGCGCGAAGCTATCGCGGAAAGTCGGCCCGCCCTCCGCCGCGTATTTGCGGTTTGAGGGGACGCTAAGTGCCTGAGCAAAGTCTTCCTGATGCAGGCGTTTCGTTTTTCCCTCGATCCACATCCGGTCATAGCGTTCGACCAGCAGCAACGGCTTGCCCGCCACCTCTCGCCACTCTGCATTGGCAGCATCAATGCCCACGGCGCGCGCCAGTGCGAGGCAGAAGGCCTCATTTGCAGCCAATCCGACAAAGCGATCGGGTTCAGGCTTGATTAGATGCGTGGATGGCTCGCCTAGACGAGGGATGGCAATGCCTCCATCTGCGGTGACCACCACGGGCAGTTTGCTCTGTGCTCCTGCAAGGCTGAGCCGCGCGCCGCCCTCACCTGCCAGCATGGGCACAGCAGGCAACCGATCGAGCAGTGCCGCCAACTCGTTCTCTTGGAATGGTTCTGGAGCGGTCTCGGAGTGTTCTTGGACCGGTTTTGCATCTTTGGGCAGGAAGGCTAGAGCACCGGCAACATCTCCGCCCAAGGCCTCAAGCAGCCGAAACGGATTGTCGGGCGAAACTCCAAGCGCGCGAGCGATAGCCGTACGCTGGCTTTCCTCGGGTAGCAGTCCGCCAAAGACAGCCTTGCAGGCATGGTCCCCAAATGGCCCTTCCTGCTTGGGCATTGCGTGGGAAAGTGCAGGGGCCTTTTCGTCAGCCAGCCAGCCCGAAGAATAGGCGAAATGCATCGCGCCACCTTTGTCGATCAAGAGCTCGCCTGCCTTGCGCTCGTCCCACCAGACCACCAGCGTATCCAGAATTGGCAGCGTCACTCCGCCTCATCCTTCTTGGGCGCGACCGCTCGACCCGCTATCACGATCCCGTCAGGCCGCTTGATTTGCAATTCACAACCAAGTGCGGCGAGAACATCGAGCACCTTGCCCATCTGGACGGTTACCTTCCCTCGCTCCAGTTCAACGAGGAAGCGCAAGCCGACGCCGCTTGCAGCAGCCAACTCGTCCTGGCGCAGACCAAGCTCTTTGCGTTCTTCGCGAATGATTTGGCCGATAGCGGCAACATCGAGCATGAGCACTTCCTTTCCCGATCGGGAAATCTATGCAGATAGTCGATCAAATTCAAGATATTTTTCCCGAAAGGGACATTTACCATTCAAAAGGCGACTTTGAAAAGTGCGCTTTCCCGCACGGGACATATTAAACGTTTCGAAAAATTCGTGACACTGAGTCTAAAGTTACTCAAAGTCAGAGGCCCAAATCGCGGTTTAGCGAAGTCGGGGAACAATTGTGGTAAATAGCCCTCGAAACGCCTCGCATTTCCGTTAAACCACAAGCCGTTGCATCAGCCTACTTGCCACCTCCGTCTCCGCCACCACCTTGTTCCCAATTTTCCACCGATGACCGAGAAAGCCTAGTGATTCTCTAGGTTTACGAGGTGATTCGGGTCCTCACCTGTCCTTGCCAATCCGCCGGTATCCGATTGGATTTGTGGGAATAAATGTGGGAGATTTGGGCGGTTATGGGAAAGCTTTCAGCAACAGCGGTGAAGGCCGCAACAAGGCCCGGCAAACTCGGCGATGGCGACGGTCTGTATCTTGTCGTGAAGCCATCTGGCTCCAAAAGCTGGATGGTCAGGGTCCAGAAACACGGCAATCGCCGTGATTTTGGCCTTGGAAGCGCATCAAAGGTGTCTTTGGCGATTGCCCGCGAAAGGGCACGAGAGATTCGGACATGGGTTGAGCTTGGCCTCGATCCGCTGTTCGAACGGCGGAAGGCGCAGGGCATCCCGACCTTTCGCGAGGCCACCGCTAAAGTGCTGGCACAGCACCGCAGCACTTGGCGCAATGAGAAGCATGAAAAGCAATGGATCAGAACGCTGGAGGTTCATGCCTTCCCGCATCTGGGCAATGTCCAGGTCAATGACATCACCGGACCGATGATTAGAAACGTGCTAGCGGAGATCTGGCTTTCCAAGCCAGAAACCGCGCGCCGCGTGCGCCAACGGATCGGCACTGTGCTCGATTGGGCCTATGCCTCGGGCTACCGCGATAGCGAAGCGCCGATGCGGGCGATCAGCAAGGGTCTGCCGCGCCAGCCCAAGAAGGACGGCCACTATGCCGCGATGCAGTATTCCAAGGTATCAGCGTTCATCCCGCGCCTACGTGAGCGCGAGAGCTACAGCAGACTGGCGCTGGAGTTTACTATTTTGACTGCTGCGCGATCCGGCGAGGTCCGCCATGCGGTGTTCGACGAGTTCGACCTTGAAGCAAAGCTCTGGACGATCCCCGAGGAGCGGATGAAAGCGCGCCGCGAGCATGTGGTGCCGCTGTGCCCCCGCGCGGTGCGGATCATCGAGCGTTGCACCGAACTGCGCATCCACGGCCTGCCGCTGGTCTTTCCCGGCGCGCGGATGCGTAAGCCGATGTCGGACATGACGCTCACAAAGCTGCTGCGCGATATGAAGGAGACCTGCACGGTTCACGGGTTCCGCTCGGCTTTCAGAGATTGGGCGAGCGAAGAAACCAACCATCAGAGCGATGTGGCCGAGGCAGCGCTGGCGCACGCGGTTAAGGACAAGACCGAAGCGGCCTACCGGCGCGGCAATCTCTTGGAGAAGCGTCGGCTGCTGATGGACGACTGGGCGGCTTACTGCTGCACGGGCGGGTGAAACAGAGATGCGTAATCAGCAGCAACACTGGCGGTTCGAAACCCGCCAGCACAAACCTACCAGCTCCGCAGTTCAAGCCCCCTCCCCAGAAATGGGGATGGCTAACCCTGTGGATAAAGCTGTGGACTTTTCGGACTATCGGGAACCGCTGGATTCGGACGATCAGGAACCGAAAGCTCGGACTATCGGGAACCTAAACCACCTTCAACCATCTGGTATTGTTGGACAATATGGCCCCTTAACTATGCTAACAAACAATCCTGTCGGATTGTTGCTAACGCCAACCACCAGCGCGCGGCTCCTCAGCGCTTTGGGGTGCGACGTCGCCGCGCGCTTCGGCACTTGGCAGGTGCAAGCTTTCCAACTGCTTGCTAGAGTCTAAGCGATGAAGACCGATCTCGATCATTTGCCACCGCAAAAACAGCGCGAATTAGAGCGTGTGGTGCAGCTGATCTTTGAAGAGTTCGACGACGCCTTTGCGCTGGCCAAGCACGACTGGAAGAAGGCCGGGCGCATCCTGAAGGTCATTCTCTACGGCAGCTATGCGCGCGGCACTTGGGTCGACGAGCCGCATACGGCCAAAGGCTACCAGTCCGATTACGATCTGCTTCTAATCGTCAACGACAGCCGCCTCACGGATCGCATCAAATACTGGTCGAAGCTCGATGACCGGCTCATGCGCGAGTACGGGGTCACAAAAACGCTCAAGACGCCGGTCAATTTCATCGTTCACACACTGCAGGAGGTGAACGACGGGCTGGCCCACGGTCGCTATTTCTTTATGGACGTCAAGCAGGACGGCGTTGCGCTTTACCAGTCCGACGACACCGAACTGCACACGCCGAAGCCAAAGACACCCGAGCAGGCGATCGCTATGGCGCAGGAGTATTTCGACGAGTGGATCCCAAGCGCCACTGATTTCGCTGATAGCGCTGCTCACCTTATCGGCAAAGGTCGTTACAAAAGAGCAGCATTTCTCCTGCATCAAACCTCCGAGAGTCTGTACCACTGTGTATTGCTGGTCTGCACATTCTACACGCCCCATGTGCACAATCTCGGCTTCTTGCGTACCCAAGCCGAGCGCATCGATCCGCGTCTGACGTATGTTTGGCCGCGCGACACGAGGAAGGACCGGGCGATGTTCGAGAAGCTCAAAGAGGCGTACGTCAAGGCTCGCTATTCAAAACACTATCGCGTTTCTCAGGACGAGATCGAGTGGCTAGTAGAACAAGTCGAAGAGCTAGGTCGCGTTGTGCACAAGATATGTTCGGAGCGGCTTGAAAAGCTAAAGAGCGACGCAAGCGGGCCAGGCTAGAACGCGCATTGGGCGCGTCTGGCCGCACGCTCAATCACAGGCTGCGCTCGCCCTCGATTGCCTTTGCGATGATCATAGCAAGCGCGTCCTCGGCGCGCTGCCGGGTCGCATCATCCTTTGCCGCAAGGTCGAGCTTGATCCAGCGCGGTGCGCGCTCAATTGCGGCGTCAACGACAGCTCTGTGATCCCTCTCCATCGCACCACGTGTGACAGTGCCGCAGCGTGGCTGCAAGAACGCTGCAGTTGCGTTGCAGTCTGGTTGCAAGAATTGTTGCACGTTTTGCGCGCCTGTCATGGTCGTCTTGAGTGCCGAGATCGCGATTCTCAAAATGGCGGCAGTATCTGGGGAATTTTGAAGGGAGGAAAGGAGGGCGAGATAAAAGCACCGCCGTCGGTCGGGCGGTACGTGGTTGGTTTTATTGAGCAATATGCGACGGCTCCCACTATCCTAAGCTGGCGGTGTCGCGAAAATTGCTTTTGTTTTCAATGTAGAATGCGACGGCGGTCCTGCGTTGAAACCCTTTCGTCCTTCTCGAACGTTCCCATCCGTCTGTCCATAAGCATGCAAGCACACACCTGATTGTCCGATCGGGCCGACTGTCTGTGACCATCGTGGCGACATCGCAGAAAAGGCGGCTCCAGCGCACAAACGTCATGTGGCGAAATCGGGTTCTGTCGAGCGATAATCGTGATTGATGGCGGGCTGGTCTGCTCCCCCTACTCCAGCCCCAGGTCGGTCCGCCATCACCCGAACGATGAAAGGACCGACCGCCATGGCGTCAGCAGCCACTCAGCCCGTCAAAGATCAGAACCAGAGCCTCGCCATCGAGCCGATTGCGCTGCGCGTTCCGGAAGCCTGTCGCTATCTCGGGATCGGTCGCAGCACGCTTTACGTGCTGATCTCCAAAAGTGAGATCGAGATCATTAAGCTGGGGAGTTCAACCCTTGTGCTCACCGAAAGCCTCAAGGGTCTGGTTGAACGCAGGCGAGAGACCCTCACGCCACGGGCCGCGATCGGAGAGACCTGACGATGCACCCCGATATTACGCACGCCATCATCCTAGCTGCCATCGTCAAACTTCCGGAGAACAACAAGCGACAGCTGGTCTCGAACGTGCCGGAACGACGCAGCCGCGCTGAAGATGTTATTGCCGCAAGTATCGTGGTCGCACTTTCGCAGCGATGATAGGCGGCTTCGCGCACATCATCGCACGTCAGCTTTGCGCCCTAATGGCTGTCATTGGGCCGCAGTCTCGACAAACCTAAAAGCGGTCGTTCGCCAAGCGACACTGCTTGAAGCAATGGCGGGGCCTGTATATCCACAATCTATGAAATGGAAACCGCGCAACCTTCGTGAATTTGCCCGCATGGTTGTCGGAGACGCCGAGTATTTCCCGTACCGGTCAAGCAAATACATCACCGAATTCTTCGAGGACT
Source organism: Erythrobacter sp. MTPC3 (assembly GCF_042854385.1). Taxonomy (NCBI): domain Bacteria; kingdom Pseudomonadati; phylum Pseudomonadota; class Alphaproteobacteria; order Sphingomonadales; family Erythrobacteraceae; genus Erythrobacter; species Erythrobacter sp. MTPC3. Next base: position 109,514 of record NZ_BTGP01000011.1, on the reverse strand, counting down.
GTGAGCTGGAATTCGTCCACACCGGCGAGACGCGCCCAGTTTGGGCGGCAGAGCGGATCGAAGAAGTGCTCGCAATGCCGCGCCCTACACCATCAGTGATGCCGGACGCTTTCATGCGCATTCTACGCCGCTTGCTCGACAAAAGCGAAGCCGAGGGTGATGATATCGATCGCGCCAAGGCGCTAGCCGCGCTCAACATCGTGCTGGCGCGTGAAGGCTGGGCTGCGTTCTACGATGAGAATGGCCTCGCGCAACTCCGGCATATCGCAACCAACACAATCGGGCAGATAGCCAATCCCCATCGCCCCTTCACGCAATCCGAGATCGAGCGTCGCGACCAATTGCTCGCCTATCTCGGCAAATGCTCAGAAGATGAATTGATCGAAGAAGTTCTGCTGCCGCTCTTTCGCCAGCTCGGCTTCCACCGCATTACTGCAGCCGGGCACAAGGACAAAGCACTGGAATATGGTAAAGACGTGTGGATGAAGTATACGCTACCGACCCTCCACGTCCTCTATTTTGGCATACAAGCGAAGAAGGGGAAGCTAGACTCTTCAGGAATGAGCACCCGTAATGTCGCAGAGATCCACAATCAGGTGGCGATGATGCTAGGGCACGAAATCTTCGATCCAGAGCTCAGCCGGCGGGTGCTGGTTGATCACGCATTCATCGTCGCGGGCGGAGAGATTACTAAACAAGCGCGTAACTGGATCGGTAACAAGCTTGATGCCAGTAAGCGGTCGCAGGTGATGTTCATGGACCGTGATGACATTCTAAATCTGTTTGTGGTCAATAGTCTGCCTTTGCCCGGTGGCGCACTCCCGGCGGTGACATCAAGCTGGGACGAGCTCAGCGATGACATACCGTTCTGATGCGACACGATGAAATTCCGGACAATCTGCGACCACTCGTATACGACTTTTTCTTCTGGTTCTCGCGCTTCGAATTTGCTTTGAAAGAGGCACGCATTCTGAAGAATCTCGAGCCAGGGGCAAATGCCGAGCCCGGCTGGACCCGTTTCATCAACGACTGCAAGGACCACTACCGAATTGGAACAGCTGGCGAGGCGCTTATCGCGGCGAACCCCCAACGACAGGTCGTGACCGAGTCCAATCTCGATTTTCGCGACGTGGGCTTCAATCCTAACGCAAGCGATCTTGAACGCGTCGTTCGCCTAGCCCAAACCGTGCGTAACAATCTGTTCCACGGCGGCAAGCACGGCAGCGCTTATTGGAATGACGCGGACCGCATGAGGCTGTTGCTCAAAACGACGATCGCAGTACTAGATGACCTCGCCGATCAGATGGGACTGACCTCCGATTATCGCAGCGAGTATTAAAACTGGCACGTGGATGTCGGCAACCACAAGACGCTACCCACGCCCAGAGTACGCCTTATTGCTTGTTGTCCAACCAAAGATGGACTTGGGTGGAGCGATTCGGACTATGTGTTCGCAGTCTTAGTAAATCTAATCAAAGCACTAGCAGGGAGACAGGTTTCTTGATATTCAATCCGGACGAGGTCTCCCCTCGCATACGCGCTGTAGCAACTGCGGCGTAAGAGCAAATGTCTAGATATGTCGTGCGCGCCATGACGATTGATGATTGACCGTGGCGTGATTGGAAGGGAGACCTCGTGACTAACGGCTGGCTAAGCTTCGGCATCCCCGCTCCAATCCACGTGCCAATACCTACAGAGCTTTCGAGCAAGACGGCGCTTCTCTCCTATCTCGGCGTCTCCCAACCTGAATTGAAGAAGATTTGGTATCACAGGGAGAAAATGTATCAGTGCTTCAATGTTGCTAAGAAGAGCGGCAGGCCGAGGCTCATCACCGCTCCCGATCGGCGTCTAAAGTTCCTCCAGCGGCAGATCGCTAAGCTGCTCGACCAGCTATACCCGATTCGCAATCCGGTCCATGGCTACGTCCAGGGTAAATCGGTGAAATCGAACGCGACTTCTCATCTGAAGCAGCGCTTTATCCTCAATCTCGATATAAAGGACTTCTTTAGTTCGATAACTGAGCGCAGGGTTTTCGGAGTTCTCCACGCAATTGGCGTCCCGCGCGATGCGGCGGAAACGATCGCACGTATCTGCTGCTACCGCGGCCACCTGCCGCAAGGTGGTCCCGCGAGCCCGGTTCTCTCCAACATGGTATGCTTTCGGCTCGACCGGGCGTTGCTCAAACTCGCGAAGGACGCAAAGTGTATCTACACGCGCTATGCGGATGATATCAGCCTGTCGAGCTTACGTCCGCTCACCGCACTGTTCGACGGTACATTGCCGACGACGGGCCGCGTTGCCCCTGAGATTTTGTCAGCTGCGGTCCAGGCGGCATTTGTCAGTAACGGTTTCGCGCTCAACCCCGAGAAAATTCACTACGCAGACCGCCACTCAAGGCGCGTAGTGACCGGGCTAAAGGTCAACGAGGGACTGAACGTTGACCGGCGGTTCGTCCGCAATATTCGCGCGGCACTTTACGCAGTGGAGAAAGATGCAGTTGCTGCTCAAGCTCGCTATGCCGCCGACTTTGGTGGGAAGGCTGACATCAGTTCTCATCTTGAAGGAAAGATTGCGTGGCTTGGCAATGTGAAAGGTCTTGCTGATCCCGTTTATCGCGCACTCGCTCTCCGGTTCAACACCGCCTTCCCAAAGCAAGCTATCAAAGTCCAACCGACCCGTCACGAACGACTGGACAGATCTGTTTGGGTGATTGAGCATCACCTCAACGACATGGACAAATACGCGCAGGGCAGCGTCTTCTTTCTCGCGGGTGTCGGATTAGTTACAGCGGCGCATTGCGTTGCTGGGGTCAAGGACGCGATCGTTCATCACCCATCGCGGCCATCGAATAAGTTCAAGGTCTCGGTAGCGCACTATTCAAAGCACCGCGACCTAGCGATACTGACGCATACAATTCCCGCAACCGATTTTTACGAGCTGAGCAAGAGTGCTACAGCCGCCGTGACCGGCGATCCCATTGTCGCGATCGGCTATCCCGACTTCAGTCCAGCTGACAAGGTCAATTTCCGCGAAGGAACGGTCAGCTCCACGACTGTGAAGAGTTTGATCAATCTTCTCGAAGTGAACTTCAAGTTCATCCAGGGTATGTCTGGCGGTCCGGTGATCAACTCCAATGATGAGGTCGTCGGTATCGTCCACAAAGGCGGCCCGAAGGAAAAGCGCGACTTTGCGATCGTCATCAAAGAGTTTGATTCTTGGAACGCTGCCGGCCTGCCTTCAGACTATTGACGCTGGCCATTTGGCCAAAGCTGTTTTTGCAAGCTGATGGCTAGAAGGGCAGCTTTCCTCATTTCGTGAGCTATGACCGGACGGTCTCTTCCCGGCCCAACTCGAGCCACTGATCAATGACCGAGATTGGGGGTGTAAGCGGTCGGTCTGGTTTTAAGAGCGGACACTTTGACAACTAACATTTTCATATCACGCCGAACGCGTCGCAGCGATTACTCTTCAACCGGAATGTTCTTTTCAAACTGGGCAGCATTAATGTGCGGCGAATGCCACGAGGGCGCAGAGGACATCCACATATCAGCATCGACAGCAAAGCCGGTCGCATCATCCAAAGCCCCAACCTTTATAGCAATCAGCGCTTCATTGCTGTCCGGCTTGGAATACATCTGGACGCCGCATTCGGGACAGAAGAACGTGCCACCGCTGGATTGCTTTGCCTTAAAACAACGGGGGGTTCCCTGCTCGATTTGAAAATCTGATCGTTGGAAAACCCAAGTCAGGTTTGCTGCGCCACCAGACATATACTGACAGTCGCGGCAATGGCATGCCACTCCTCCTAGCGGTTCTCCACGCACCGCAAATCGTATTTGTCCGCAGCGGCATCCTCCTGAGCGCACCTTCTTCTCCTTCATCAACTAGGGGGTGAGCCTAACATGTCGAGATTGCACCGCAATGTGCAATCCAGCGCAATTGCCTACTGTCAGCTCTGCCGCCTATGCGCGATGCTCGATATTGACCGTATTTGGGTCGCAAGCGGCCAGCCGCTTTTGTCTGGCAAGGCCAGATAGCTGCCAGTCCGCTTTCATTTAGCGGTAAGTGATTGCCAATAGTCAGCAAATGGGGGTGGGAAGCGGACTTCGCTGCACGCTATTGGGAAATTGGCCGCGACCTTGATCAACGCCGCAGCCATGGACTCAGAAATATGTATTTGGTCGATGGCCTAGGGCCAGCCATGCTTCCAATCGCCATAAATTTTCGCGACGCATTCATCGCAACCCAAGATAGCGACCATGAAGGCCAACAAGCCATACGTGAGAACCGGCAACCCTAGCATCAACACCCACAATTTCTCGGCGATACTGGCGAACACTAAGACCGCACCGAAGGCAATAATCGGAAGCGATAGCACAGCGAGAAGCGGCCTTTTCCATCTTCCTTGAGGCCTTTGCACACCATGGCAGATGATGTTTACGACCGGATGCATTCGACACTTCATATTTCAAATATGGCGAATGGCGTGAATGTCCGCAATTGGGTCGTTAGCGGAAAGTCCGCTTCGTAGCGTTCATACATTCAAAGCGGACAGACCCCATCAGGCCCAGGATTTGTTATTTGTATCCCGTCATTTCATTCGAATTATAGCGCTGCCCTTGCGGGCGACCTGCTCTATCCGCTGCGCGGACCGGGCCCGTAGTCCCGGCCCATTCGGGTGACGATCAGGAGCATTTTGGTATCGAGCGGGAGTTTGTGGTGGACGCGCTCCTGAGGGCGCGGCGTTCTTGTGCTGACCCGCAGGCACTCTTGTCTCTCTCATTGCCGGACGCCCGCTGGCCCACAGGCCCGCGCGCAGGACGTCCGGCGGCTTCGCGCCGTGCAAGGGTGCCGTTGTTTGTGCGGATCGCTGACGCGATCCTTGCGCGGGAACGCCAAAGGCTTCGCCCTCTCGTTCCCGAAACCGCAAATAGACGCCCCCGGGTGGCGGGCTGACGCCCGCTGGCCCGCGCCAGAGCATCGATTTGCGGTTTTCCCTCCCCCTCCCATCCTCGCCAGAGGGCAGGCGCCATGGCTTAAGCCATGCGCGCCCAAAAGAACTTTGGTCGGTAGATAGGATGGCCGGGACCTTTCTTGAGGGCGGATCATTCCGTACCGCGATCCGATCGCCGTCAGCGCTTTCCTGCAATCTCGGTCAACCATAGACAAAACCGGAAAACACTGGACAAGAGTGACCTATTTGGAGCACTGTTTCACTACTGGAAATTGGCAGTTTCAGAATGTGCGTGGTCAAAAATGTGGGAACGAGAGCGGCAGTTTTGGAGTTCTGAAATCTAATCAAATCATTACGTTAGGTTGTTATAAGGCCTCCGTCTCCGCCACCTATACCATCCCAAGAGATCCCAGAAAGTCCTTGAAAGCCGGAGAATTCGGAGGTTTTTCGGACTTGCAATGGGATCTCGTGTTCTTATTTTGCTCCTAGTGCCCTCACAATGTCCGTCACACTTTGTGGGGTGAATGTGGGGGCGAAGCGTAAACAAACATAAGGATCGGCTTTTGACATTTGCAAAGTAATCAGAGCAAATCAGAAGTCCTGCCAGCTCAAACCTCGCCCGGAAATCGGACAGCTTCAGAGATAGAAACGCGGAACCTTCACCTGAAAAACGAGACCTCAACCAACGATATAAGCGAGAGCTGACAAAGGAGCCGCAAGGAGCATGTCGGGTTCCTGCTATCTTTCAGCAAAGAAGAAACGTTCCGCTCTCGGCCCACTTCGAGCCCCGGCTAGTCGGCTGCTGACTTATCAATTTTGCCAAGCTGACCCGGTGGAATTCCAAGCTCATCGCCACGCAATCATCGCTTCTATCAAATGACATGCCTGCAATCGTGCCCCTCAAATATAAAAAAGGCCCCTCGGTAATTCGAGAGGCCCCTTCTTATACTAAGACTTGCAACCTTAAAAATCCCACGCCGATGCCGACGAACAGCTGATTTCGCTCAAGGTTATATTCCTCAAACACATCGCCAATATTGTTGCTTTGGCCTTCAGCTTCGATTGTGGCCCCCGAATAGTCAGTGTATCGATATAGCACTCTGCGGCACGGTCGATCCTAACGGTTCGGGTATAGCTTGAACCATCAGTCTCTAATTCGTTCCTGGACTGCTCGAGGCCTTGCTCACATCCAGCGACCTCTGCTTCGGCTCTCAGGTTCCGGAGGGATCGCCGCGATCCTGATTATCAGGCAGTTCAATCGGGGTGGCTGCACATATTGTTCGCAGAGCTTGCTTTAGCCCTTCTTCCATTGTCGGGTGATAGAATGGCATTTCTAGCAATTGCGAAGCTGTCTGCCCTTGCTGAATGGCCCATGCCAGCATGTGGGCCAGATGCTCACTCGCTGGCGTACACAGGTCAGCTCCGATCAGGCGGCCGTCGGGAGCTTTTGCATAAAGTGTGAGCACCCCCTCGTTTTTACCCTCTACTCGCGCTCGTCCCTGATCGCTGAAACTGGCAGTGCCGGTAATCACGCCGTCTTCTTCCGATTGTCCGATCCGGGAAACCGGTGGACTGGTAAAAGTCAGACTGAACGGCACAAACCGATCGACTGAAATCGTAGCGGGATACGCAGCGGCATTGCGTCCGGCGATCGTGCCGTCATGCGACGCTTCGTGAAGCAGTGGCAGATCATCGGCGGCGTCGCCGGCAAGAAAAACGGGGCTGTCGCCGCAGCGCATCGTTTCCCTGTCATGAAGCGGAACGCCATCATCGCCTAGCTCAAGTCGAGTCTGGCCAAGGTCGAGACTTTCCAGATTGGGCGGCCGGCCGGTGGTGACAAGAACGTAGTCGAAATCGGCCTCGCCGGTTGAATCCCCGCTCCATTCGAGCGTGACTGAATTATCGTTCGCCTTCGCATCGAGCGTCGTCCCCATTTTGAGTTCGACATCTTTCGCGACGATTTCCCGCAGGGCTGAGTGGACTTTGTCGCAGCGGATCGCGCCGAGGCGGTGGCCATTGTCGAACAGCGTCACCGCAACACCAAGCCGCGCCATGGCCTGCGAAAGCTCCAGGCCAATTGCACCCGCACCAATCACTGCAAGCCGATCAGGAAGGTTTTCAAGTTCAAAGATGGTTTGGTTGGTGAGGATTCGGCGGCCCAATCCCGCGAATTCCGAAGGGACAAACGGCGTAGAGCCTGTTGCGATCACCACGGACCGAGCCTCAATCGTGCGGCCATCGTCCAGCATCAATGTGCTCGCGCCAGCAAACCGGGCACGGCCGGTTATGCGCACGGCTTCAGGTATATCTTCTATCCCTTCGCGCGTCAGCCGGGCGAAGCGATCGCGCTCCTTGCGCACACGCCGCATCACTGCAGCGCCATCAATTCTGATGCTATCGACCTTTATGCCAAACATCTCTGTGGAATTGGCGGCATGGGCTGCGTGCGCTGCTGCAATCAGCAGTTTTGAAGGCATGCAGCCAACGGTCGCACACATCGTCCCTGCATACTCAGGGTCGATCAACAAAGTCGTCGCACCGCTCGAACGTGCAGCCCGTTCGGCGGCCAATCCAGCCGTGCCAGCGCCAATTACAGCGACATCGCAATGCAAATCGCCGGCCACTCTAAAACTTCGTCGCAATCACGTGGGCAATCATAAGCTAATCTTTTGAACAATTTCGGTTTTTATGTGAATGCGCAAGACGCGGCAGTGTCCGCATTCATCCATACGTCTCACGGTGATTTTCGAGCACGCTGGAAGAATGGTCCAACGCCTTCTCAATGGCTTGGCCGAAGGTTGAATCTTGCAAATGCAAGATCCCTTTATGAGCAGCGCAAATGGTTTGGGTATCTTTCCATTCCAGAGCAAGGCGGCGCGCCCACGCTATGAAATCGTCGGCAGCACCGGGTCGTTTCTGCAAGGCATCGGCAAGTTTGGGATGGAATCGCAGCTTCGGTCCTGCGCCGAACTTTTCTAATAGCGTCGGCAAATCGAGATACATCAGCGTGTCATCAACATGGACGATGCCACTTTCCCCGTGCCGGACCAAAACCGAGCTCACGTGAATACTCTCATCGTCACACACAAACTCGACCCCGTCAGGGATGGAAAAATCGAGACAGTCTGCAAATTGCTGCTGGGTAGCTTGCTCTTCGATCAGATTTGGATCCCATTTCAGATGGCTCAGCTCTTGATGATGACGGCGTGTTCCAATCAATCGGGCGTCAGGAAGCAATTCGCTGAGAAATTCGCAGTCAACTGTATGAAATGGATGCACGTTCAGGATCGCCTCAATCTGCGCACCTTGGTTGGTCAATGCCATCAAATCGCTGCGGTCTGCATCGTCCAGTTGATACGAATCAAGCATAACGAAAGCGCCACTCGGCCTGCGCACCAATGACATCTGCGTGCCGATATTGAGCGTGTGCGCGATTTTGAAAACCCCGCGGATATTCCAAAAATTTTCAGCTAAGTGTTCGATCGTCTTTCTCCCGCTGTGGACCTCATCGCCAACCTAATAAGCCGCGACGGACCTGCCTGTTCCGACTGGCAGGCCCAGGGGGAGCAGAAAGCTTTCGAATGCCACTCTAATACGGTGGCGCAGACATTCTTCGCCGTGCCCCGGATATGGCCTCACAAGCATGTTTTTCAGGTGTCTGTTGGTAAGGATTGACCTGATTGTTTTGCTCGCTCAATCAGACCGACAACCGGGTCAGGCGCGAATGGACCGTCACTTACTCCGCTGCCCTAAAACATGACTGCCGTGTCGAACTTCACCCGCGAATAGACCACGTGGCTGGTGCACCGTTTCACCGCAGAATCCTCGATAATATTTGCCTCGATCCAGGTTTCGAAACCCGCCATATCGGGCATGTGCACGTGCAATATTAGGTCCGCAGCCTGTCACGCTGTAGCATTGCGTCACTTCTGGTGAGGCGCGGTATGCCCGTTTAAGCCGGTCATATTCTGCGCCGCGTTCCTCGTTCAAACTGACCATGACGATCACTTCGATGCCAACACGGCCCGGATTGACCAGAGCAACCTCACGTTCGATCACGCCCGATGCGCGCAGTCGCTTCAACCGGCGGCGGTAGCTTGATACCGAGATACCAGCCGCATCCGCGATGTCTTCCGGAGGCCGGCGAAGGTCGCGTTGAATTTCAATGAGGATACGGCGGTCGGTGGCATCAATCGCGGAATGATCGTTTTCGGTCATATGGCCTGCTTAAATGATCGAAATCATCTAGTCGATGAACAAGATCGCGCGCAATCGGCTGATCGGCCCTGTTAGAAGCTAAGGCGGGATCACGACATATTACAAGGTTCACCGATCACATGACCCCGTTCACACAATTTTTCTTCAGCCTCTTGGTCTCGCTTGGCCTGATGGGCACCGCTGAGGGCGATGGCCCCTCCACCCCCGAAGGCGCAGCTCAGGTCTCAGGGCAGGCCTCTGGGCAAGTCTCGGCGCAGGGCGCATCCCTGTTCGCATATGAGGATTTGCGCCAGTCAGGCCGCATCACACTTTCCCCGGCCTTCTCCCACGACGGGAACACGATCTATTTTGCCCAGGCCGATTGCGAACGCATCTGGAATTGCCCGCAACTGCTCATGCGATCAAGCCGCACCAAGACAGGCTGGTCGCAGCCCCAGGCTGTCAAACTCCCGCAAAAGGCGCGGGTGGATTGGCCCAGCGTATCGCCGGACGGCAGCACCCTGTATTTTTCATGGGCAGCGCAGCGGGATCGCCACGCCGGCGAAGACGTCTACGAAGATTTCGATCTGTTCAAACTCGACCTTACCGATCCGCTCACGGTGCCCGAGGCTATTGACGAACCCGACATCAACCGCATCCGCGGCGGCTCCATTCGCAAAACCCGTTTCGTGAACAACGAAACCGCGCCGGTCGTAACCCGCGATCGCGATCTGTATTTTTGGACGGAGCGGCTCGACGGAGCGGGGCTGCGCGACATCTATGTTGCTCGCTCGGATGGGGCCGGCGGCTTTCTAAGGCCGGAAATTCTGCCCGCCCCGATCAACAATGATGGCGAGAATGACGGCGCGTGGGTCGCACCCGGTGGCCGCCTGATGCTGCTCACTACAAGCGAGCGCGGCAGCACGGCACCTGCCAATCTGCATGTCTCCACGTTTGAAAATGGATCATGGACCACGCCGCGAATGCTCGGACACACGGTCAATTCTGATTATTCGGAGTTTGCAGGGCGCATCACCCCTGATGGAAAGACGCTGGTTTTCACCTCGGATCGCCCTGCATATGATGGTGAGGCTGGCTTGTTACACGTGTGGCAGGTGCCCGTGGCCGAGGTCCCAGTGCTGGCCGCAGCAATGACCGCCTGGCCCTGAGCGGGAGCGCGGCGGGTTTTGCCCTCGCCTGCATGGCGCGATGATTTCGCATACGGAGGAGGCGGGGCGGTTCGTCCGGGGGCGCAAAAGTTCGAGATCAGAAGATGTTCGTTAGAACCCGCCGAACAGCAGCTTTTCCGGGGGCGGTTCACGTGGTGCTTCGACACTCAGGATGAGCTTCGAGGTGGTTGTGGCCGACACGTTATATTCTGCTGCATCCAATGCAATCTCGCTGCCGGGCATCAAAGGCTTCCCCTCAATGAAAACCGGCGCATCAGCGATTAATCGGTAAGTCCCCGATACCAATATCTGTACGCTGTTGTCTTCTACTTTGATGGTCTTCCCCGGCACGTAAAGGGGCCCCCAATAGCGCATATAATTGTCTCGCAGTGTTTGCATATCCGCAGAGAGCAGACCAAATTCGAGTGCCTCAGACTGTGCTGGCGACAACCGATCAAGCTGCAAATGCCATGTGTTAGCCAGCAAGAATTTAGGTTGGTGTCGCTCGATAAGTTCACCCATGACAGGAACACCGTCACGCCGGTAATCAGTCATCCCCCAGGTGCTCATAAAAGGCCCGCGTTTCGAAAACGATGACACCATCGAGCGCCCGTCTATATATGATGTTTGATCAGGGAACAGGCGATGGATGACCTCTAGTGTCATATGCTGCCGTTCAATCGGTTTCTGCACCTGTTCAACCGTCGCGAGCAAAGCAGAAATACACGCCGCAGCACCAGCCGTCATCGCGATGATAACCCCGTATCTACGCCTTATATCATCCCAAGCGAAACCTGTGATGACCATGACCGGTGCGAGGATGAACGGGTAATAATAGGGATAGGTATCCCGATAGATCAAAAACGAAAGTAGCGGCATGACCAATGCCAGACCGAGCAAACCCTGCGTTCGGCTTTCACGATTTCTCAAACGCATGACAAGACCGAACAATCCCACCAACCAAAGAGCGACCAGAACAACGTTCTGATAAAGTGCGGCACGCAGATACGTGATTAAAACCAGATGGTTTTGCGGGGCCAACGTGCTGTCTGCAGTGCGGCCGACAAATTCGAATGGAGAGGCCGCATCGGAAAACGTCGCGGCATGTCCCAAACTCAAGCCTGCAAACGAAAGCAAGGCGGCCACCCCGACTATGACGACGGCTACAACACCCTTCATCATCGATGCGGCCTCGTTCCCTGCAGAGCGGATCAAAACAACCGCAACCAGAGCCGGTACGTAAAAAATCGCCTTGATCGTAAAGAAACCCGCCAATCCCACCAATATACCGGCCGCGACTGCGCGGCGAATTGAGAGGCTCGGCGAGATGGCCAGACACAGCGCGCACATCATCGCACTTGCTGCAAGAGGATCAGTCCTAAGCGACACGCCGTGGACCAGATTGAAGCTAAAACCCCAATAGCAAAGGACTGCAAAAAACGCGCCTTCGGCCGAAACCAGGCTTCGCGCTGTCTTCCAGATCGCGGCAGATGTTATAAGGCCGACGCCAAGATACACGATGCGCGCGGCGATGACCTGATCGGCTTCATTGTGCGATACCCAAGTGACCCAGCCGAACAAATGGACAAAACCGGTCTGAAGAATTTCGCGCAGTTCGCCGCGTTGATGATCGTAGATCATGGCAAGATTCAGATATTCGTCCCAATTGGCTTCATGAAGAAACGTCAGAACAAGCCTCATTATCGCGACTGAGAACAGCATCAGCACGAGAGCCGTTCGCACTTTGAATGAACCGGTTTGGGCAGGTTGGATCGGCACTGTTACGGCGCTTTGAATACGATAAATTTTTGCAAAATGAACGAAAGCAGGACCACCGGAAAGGTCGCGAGAAGTCCCGCAAGATAATAGCTCATATCAAATGTCACCAGCAGTCTGATGATTGCGATATTCAGCAGGTAGAGCGAACACCACATCGCGAGAAAAGCCGGAAAACGGCCTTTAAGCCGCGATTGGAAAACAAGTTTGCCCTGCACAACAAAACTGACACCGATGCCGAAAACCAATGCGACAAAGCTGGCCGCATAATATGTCAGCCCGGCGTAAATGCCCAAGGCGTAAACGCCAAAACTAAGCGCAGTGTTGAACGCGCCGACGACGCCAAACCGCACGAACTGGCTTTGCGCCACCGTTGACAGGTTTCTAGAGGTCACGCCCACCTTGTGACCAGGCTTTGGTACAATCCAAAGATCCGCTTTTGCTGGCTGACAACAAAATTGACAGCAGTCAGACGCACCAGACCCAAGGGGCCCAGGGCGATGCCGTATTTGTTTGCGAGCTCTAGGAATTCTTTGCGCGCCTTGGATAACAAGGACCACGTCATGTTCGTGCCGCCGTATCGGTTCGCGATGAGCGGCTGCGGGATGTGAAGCGCATCTTGGTGACGTGATATGGCCCAGCTCAGATCGACATCCATCGCATAATGAAAACGCGAATCATATCGCAATGCGCCCAGACTTGAGCGGCGCACTCCGAGGGGAATCCCGAACTGATTGCGCGCCGTTTTAAGCGTCTTCACTCCCGCCTCTTCTGCCGAAAAAAGGCGGTCACGCCGAAACGTGCGTCTCGCAAGCTCGCGTCGTTCCGGGCTGACATAAAGCAGATCACAATAGACCGCTGCGATTGTTGGCTCAGCCATCAGGGCATCACGCGCAAGCGCCAGCGCATCCGGGTCCGCCAGATAGTCGTCGTGACAAAGCAGGATGTAGAATTCCGTCTCGACCAGGCCGAGGATCGCGTTGAAATGATCCTGCATAGGCAGGGTCTTTTGCTGCGTTACCACGCGCAAATTCAGTCGATCTTTCCATTGGTCGAGTATCTCGGACGTGCCATCGGAAGATGCATTATCACTTACAACCACTTGAATATCTTCAAGCGTTTGATCGGCAACAGATTGCAGCGCCTCCGCCAAAAACGTGGCTCCGTTGTAAACCGGAATAAGGACAGAAAACTGTCCCATTATTTTAGCCGATGCACTTTAGGTAACCTTCTTTCGCGACGGTGATCTGCAGCTTTGTATGCAGATCGTGATCGATCTCGAACCGGTCATCTTCTTGCAGATATTTATGGATCGCCGTGAGCGGGTTATCGCCGGGGCCCCATGGCCGCTCCCCGATTGCACCTGCGGGCAGTTCCTCGATCAAGGTATCGAAAACGACCATGTAGCTGTCTTTGGTAACCAGCGGGGCATAGGCCCGCAGTTCTTCCAGCACATGATCGCAGGTATGGTTGGAATCGAGGCAGACCAGGATTGATTTGCGCCCGGCCGCGCGCGATTTGACTTGATCGACGATACCGCTGTCGATGCTGGAGCCTTCGATCATATGCAGCCGCTTTGCCATCGGATGCGCCTCGATTGCCTGCCGGTTGTGATCGCGAATATCAATGTCGACTGCGACCACTTCTGCATCGGCGGGTCCGCCACACATCGCATTCAGTTCAAGCAGTGATGCGTAAAAGATAGCAGAGCCGCCCCGCGCGATGCCCGTTTCGACAATCAAGTCTGGCTTAATGTTCCAGACCAGTTCCTGCATCGCCAAGACGTCTTGCGGATACTGAATGATCGGAAGGCCCATCCAGTCAAATTGATAGGAATATTTACGCTCTTGAGCGTGGTGCAGCCAGGCACTCGTTTTGGCTGCGAATTCTTCATCATTGCCGATCGCAGCGATATTTTCATTTCGTTCAGTCTGGAACGCGTTGTCTGTCATGTCTGGCCCTCAGGTTAAGTGTCTCGTGATCAAGATAAGTCTTTTGCGTGGCCAACGGCCATCTCATCCGCCCACCAACGATAAGCATCGCTCATGCCGCGGGATATGTTAATTTTTGGACCGAACTCCAATTCCTCGGTCTGGCGCCGTAAGTCAGGGATCAGGATGGCTGGCTCACCCTCCCGGTCCGGTAACGCTCCAAGCGCTATCAAATCAGGACGGTCTGCGATCTGTCCCAGCAGCTTGGCCACATCGCCAAGTCTGTGAGAAATGGGGTTCCCCACGTTTATTGGGCCAACGAGGTTGCTATCGACGAGCGCGGCGATGGCCGCCCCCAGGTCTCTTACATCAATGAAATTGCGTGTCTGGGTGCCGGACGAACATTGCGCCGGATCATCTTGCAACAATGATCGGCATATTGACGGCACGAACCGCGCCGGGTTCTCATGCGCTCCATAGGGATAAAAAATCCGCGCCCATGCAAAGGAAACGGGCATTTCGCGCAGCGCATTGAGCAGGTCGCGTTTCGCGCGTCCATATTGCGAAGGCGGCACCTGATCGTCATCCTCCTCACGCAGCGGCCTTGATGCGCCGACATATTCGGCGCAGGTCCCGCAGCCGACGATGCGTTGCCCCCCGTTGGTATGGAAAGCCGTAAAAAGCGCCTTACCCGCCTCCAGCCAGGCGCGGTTTTTGTCCGATTCCCAAAACGCACCGTGGGTCGTTTCCCACGCGCTATGGACGAGGTGCGTGGGCCTGACATCCCGGATCAGCGCATGGCAGTCGGCAGGATCACGCAGATCCGCCTGATGCCAAGTGGCACCATCGGCGGCGACACGACCGCGCGCGACCGCGTGCACATCATAGCCATCAGGCAGACACGCGCGGATTTGCGATCCGACAAACCCGCGCGCGCCTGTGATCAAGACCCGCGGCGTCGTCATGACAACGGATCTATTTGAGCAAGAAAAGGCAGCGTTTCGTCACGGCTCGACATGATTGTTGGCGCAACCGGCCACTCGACGCCGATATCCGGGTCGTTCCACGCAATGCCTTTTTCAACGCCAGCGCGATGGGGCTCGCTAAACTGATACAGAACCTGCGCGTCATCGGTTAACGTCACAAAGCCATGGGCGACGCCGCGAGGGATGTAGAGTGCCTCCATATTCTCGGCGTTCAACTCAACACTGGTCCATTGGCGAAAAGTCGGCGATGCGGGGCGCAGATCGGCTGCAACATCAAAAATCGCGCCGGATACGCAGCGGACAAGTTTGCTCTCACCCTCCGCGGCGGGGATGAAGTGCAAACCGCGCAGCGTCCCCTTTTTAGCATTATAGGACAATGCCATCTGCGCCGTTGGTTGCTCCAATTCATGAGCTGCGAAGCTTTCTTGGCAGAATGTTCGCGCGAAGTGCCCGCGGGCATCATGATGAGGCGTCGTCGTGATCCGGAAGACACCCGGTAATGATGTCTCGGCAAATTCCATCAAAAGATCTCAAGCTCTGGGATGGCCACGACAAATTGCCCGCCCCAGTCACGAACATCGCTTAATTGCTGCACAATTTCTTCCCGCAGGTTCCATGGCAGGATCAGCACATAATCTGGCCGCGTGGCTTTGATATGATCGGGGTGAAACACCGGAATGTTGACCCCTGGCAGGAATTTGCCCTGTTTTTGCGGGCTTAAATCCGTGGTGAAAGGCAGCAACTCCGGCCCCACGCCGCTATAATTCAGGATTGTGTTGCCTTTTGCGGGCGCACCGTAGCCACAGACCGTTTTGCCCGCTTTCCGGACGTCAATCAGGAACGACAGAAGGTCCGCCTTGCAGTCGGCCGGCCGCGCGGCAAAACCGCTGTATCCAGCGATGCTGTTCAACCCGAATTCCGCCTCGGCATTGCGCACCTCTGTCAGTGTCGCGGCCAAAGCCTCATCACTGACATCGCTTTCGGTATGCTTGGCAAAGACCCGCAGCGATCCGCCGTGAGTATTGAGCTGTTCAAGACCATAAACGGCCAAGCCGCATTCTCCGAGAATGCGCTCCACGCTGAGCAGGGAGAGATAGAAATAGTGTTCGTGATAGACCGTATCGAACTGCCCTTGCGTCAGCATTTGCAGCAGGTGGGGAAATTCGATCGTTACGGTTCCATCGGGGCTCAACACCGGCCCGATACCGGAAACAAAATCGCGAATGTCGGGAACGTGGGCCAGCACATTGTTGCAGCAAATCAGGTCTGCAGAGATACCCTTGCCCCGCAGCTCATCGCCGAGCGATTTGCCAAAAAATTCAACAATACTATCAATGCCATGATGCTCTTTTGCATAGGCAGCGACATTTTCCGATGGCTCCACGCCCAGAACATTGATGCCGGCATTCTTGAAGTGTTGCAGCAAATATCCGTCATTGCTGGCAAGTTCGAGCACGAACGATTCCGAGCCAAGGCCGAGCCGCTTTTGCATCTCTTTTGCATAGCGTTCGGAATGCGCCAGCCATGAGGTCGAAAACGACGAGAAATAGGCGTAGTCTTCGTAAAAATGGGGCGGTGTCTCCACATCGCTTAACTGGACCAGCCAGCAGCTCTCACACACCAATGCCTTGAGCGGATAGAAGGTTTGCCCCTCATGATCGACACGGCTTGAATCGCGAAAATGGTTCGAAACCGGGCTTAACCCAAGGTCGACCACGACATGCTCAAGAGGTGATTTGCAGAATCTACATTCACTGGCCATGCTGGCTCCCGTCACTTTCGAATTGAGCAATTTGGGTTTGGGTCATTGCCCACATATCGGCACCCTCGGCATGGGATTTGTACCACGTGACCAAAGCCGAAATCGCGTCGGACAATCGCCAGTTCGGCGACCACCCAAGCTCGGCGCGGGCCTTGGAACTATCGAGCGCCAACAGTTTTTCTTCAAATACCTTGGAATTCTGCTCAACCTCGACTTCGGCCCCCGCGCCCCAGATATCGGATAATTGGCGAGCGACAATTTCGACAGGCTGGCAATCCTCGGCAGCTGATGCAAAATTCCAGCCGCCAGAAAATGCAGTCCCATTTTCAGCCAGCGCCTTTGCCAAAGCGAGGTATCCCGGTAGCGGATCAAGCACGTGCTGCCATGGCCGCGTGGCGCGCGGATTGCGCAAGGTCAGCGGCTCACCAGCTGCGAAACAGCGCACGGCGTCAGGCAACAACCGATTGGCAGACCAATCGCCGCCGCCGATAATGTTGCCAACGCGTAGCGCCGCTATCCCGAGATCGGGGAAATAGCTGTTCGCATAAGCCGTGATCACGTGCTCGCTGGCCGCCTTGCTCGAACTGTAAGGCTCTTTTCCGCCTAAAGGATCGTTTTCCCGGTAGGGCCAATGCCAGTTGTTGTTCTGATAAACCTTATCGGTCGTAACCAGCAACAATGCCTTCAAATCCGCAAGGCTTCGGGCGGCCTGCAGGACATTCACGGTGCCCATCACGTTGGTCTCGAAAGTTTCGACGGGGTCATGGTGGGCCGTCAACACCAGTGGCTGCGCTGCCAGATGAAATATGATCTCTGGCGCAGCCTCTTTCATTGCGGCTGACAAGCTTTCCAGATCGCGGACATCACCGATTGTCGATTTGTGCAGCCTGTCACCAAGCGAAACGGATTCAAAGAATGACGGCGTGGTGATCGGCGACAGCGCGTAGCCTGATACGGTCGCACCTTTGCTAAGCAGATAGCTGCAAAGCCAGCCGCCCATGAAGCCGGTGTGGCCCGTTACGAAAACGCGTCTGTCTTGCCACCAATTATCAGGGGTCACCACGTTTTCCACGGCGCTTTCCCGGATTGCCAGTAGGATTCCAGCAGGTTCATCTCGCGCTGCGTATCCATGCATTGCCAGTAATCGTCATGGCGATACACGCTGAGCTGACCTCGTTCGGACAGCCCTTGCAAGACACCTTCTTCAAGCGTGATGTCATCCGCATCCGACAGGCCTTCGAAAATGCTTTTGCTGAAAACAAAAAAGCCGCCATTGATCCAGCCAGAGCCTGTCTGCGGTTTCTCCGTGAACGAAGACACGACATCTCCGTCAAGAGCGAGTTCGCCGAAACGCGATGACGGGCGAACGGCGACAACTGTCGCAAGCTTCCCATTGGCCCGGTGATGTTCGATCACGGCGTTGATATCGACATTGCTCACCCCGTCACCATAGGTCGCCAGAAAAATATCATCATCGATATACTTGGTCGCGCGTTTCAAGCGTGAGCCCGTCAGCGTCTGGACACCGGAATCCTGAATGCGGATTTTCCACGGCAACTGCTCTTCAGCGGAACCAAGGTTGGTGACCGAAGCAGACTCGAGATCGATTTCGATATCCTGGCTGTGGTTCGGGTAATTCAGGAAGTACTGTTTTATTACATCGCTCTTGTAACCAGTGCAGAGCACGAAATCGTTATGACCGAAATGGCTGTAGCTTCGCATGATATGCCACAGGATCGGTTTGTGCCCGATTTCGACCATCGGCTTCGGCTTCAGTTCGGTCTCTTCCCGGATCCGCGTTCCCAGTCCGCCACAAAGTATCGCAACTTGCATTTGTCCTGCCCTCTTGTCTTTTCATTATCTCATTAAGTGTCTGGCTTGCGCTGGACTGAATCTTGGCCAGTTTTGCTGGCATCTGGCATTCAATCCATCGTCATCAGACATCGAAAGCCGCGCTGGCTTATGTGTAATTGCTGCTGCCTCTGGTGCTGTCAGAGTTTCAAATCGCCATCCTTGATGTTTAGGCTTTGCTCGATGATTGCTATCGGATCAGAGCGGATTGTGCGGTAAATTCTCAAGATATATTCACCAATAATACCCAGAAGAAATGCGTTCAGACCGATCCCAAACAAAATCAGAAGCTGGATGCTGATGAAGCCCGGAGGCAGATTGGGATTGAGGAACTTTGAAATTAAATAGAAAATTGTCAGGGCAACAGTGCCAAGGATGATTATAAGGCCAGTGTATGTCGCAATTCTCAACGGGACGGTCGAATGATTGAGAACTGCTGTCAGACCAAGGCTGACAAGCCGCAAAGTGCCAAACTGGCTTCGGCCAGCTGTCCGGGCATCCCGGTCATATGCAACGCCGGTCTGGTTGAAGCCCATTCCTGCGATTATACCGCGCAGGTAAGGGTTTGGTTGACCACTGCGGGAAACAGCCTCGATAACCCGGCGATCGACGAGACGAAAATCACCGACGTCTCTGGGGATCGGATTTTCGCTCACCTTATCGATGACCCAATACCCAATCTTTCGGAATAGATTAACAAATGGCCCTTCTTTGCGGCCCTTTCGGATGCCGTAAACGACCTGATAACCCTGCTGCCAAAGGTCAAAGAATTCCTCCAGAAGCTCGGGCGGATCCTGAAGGTCTGCATCGATTTGCAGCACGGCATCGCCGCGCGTGTGCATGTAATTGGCCAGGATCGAATTCTGGAACCCGAAATTTTTAGAAAATCTGATGGCCCGCACGCGCCCATCATTTTCAGCCAGATGCCTTAGCCTGGACCAGGTTTCATCGCTGGAATGGTTGTCGGAGAAAACAAATTCGAACATGCACCGGTCGGACATTTTATCTGCAAGCGCAGATAGTCGCTGATAGAGCTGTTCTACGTTTTCCTCTTCATTGAAAACCGGAACCGAGATCGAAATGAGAGGCTTTGCATCTTCTGTCATAGCGTCTTTCAAGTTCCCGCAGCAACGCATCGGACCGATCGGTTTGCCGCAACAGCGCCCCGGTCAGTCATCAGCGTCCAGTTTAATACGCTGTGCAGCATATTCTGCAATGGCAGGCAGCGTATCGCGAAACTCAATCTGTTCGGGCAGCAAAGTGGCTTCGAAAACCACGCCATAATTTTCTTCTGACGGATCGGCGAGAGCTCCAAATTTTGCCAATTCGGGAAACTGCACCGCCTCTGCAACGGACGTCGCAATGTCCCTGAGCGTTACCGGTTTGCCGTGACTGATTGTCACATGGCCCCGGCAGCCGCTTTCCTGAACCGCGCATACCGCTGCAGCCGTATCGAGAACGTGCTGGTATTCGCGCAGCTGCAGTCCCGATGTCATCTCCAGCGGCACCCGCGCCCGCGCAGCTGCAAATAGCTGTCCCAGGAACATGAAGGGCGGCGGATCGCCCAATCCAAACAGGGTATGCATACGGCAATGCAGAACGTTTGCATTGCGCGACACGGCTTCTGCCACATAGGCGGAGAGCCGCTCTTTTGATCGGACATAAGCGTTGGGCTGCTTCATCATGCCTTCAAGCACGGTGCCAAATGTAACGACGCTCAACCCCAGCTCTTCGGCTGCAAGGATCACATTTCGGGGAAGGGTAAAATTCACCTCGTCCAGCGCGTGTGCCGGGAGCCGGGGGTCGAGAAGCCCTGTCGCCACGTAAACGGTGTCACCGGGCCTCGTAGCGGCTGCCAACTTATCGGCGACGCGGTCTGACGCGTCATCTTCCGCCCAAGCGTGGCAATCGGTCCGGCCCAAGGCGACTACATCTTGAGCGCCATGTGCCCGGATGAGCCCCTGCCCCAAACGTCCGCTCGCCCCGATTACAACCGTCATATCATCCTCTAAGTGCGCCTAATGTAAAACCAGACCAGTTAAATTTAAGCGTCGTGTGAAATGAAATGCTCGGGGGTTAAGCTGAATTTCTTTATCGCGGCCAATCAGTCATATTTGACGGCCAAAGCAGCGGCTAGTGCACAATGGTTAATCGACCATAAAGATTTGCGCGGCCGAGGTGTTGAGTGACGCCGCGATCAAGTGATCTGTTAACCACGATCTATGAAACTCCCGCAAGCATGACAATCAAAATTGCGCGCACCGCGGTTGCAGGACTGGTTGTGACCAAGGGCAGCTGCGACCCTATCGGTTCAGTCAGGTTCAACCAGATTGTCATCCGAATTCCGATCGACATATTTATTATATGGATCGATCCCTGCCCATGACGGGCGCTGGTCTGTGACTACGGTAATGTTCTGCTCACCTGAAACCACCGGACGGCGCTCCAACAGGATCACGTTTGCTTTGTCGAATGCCTCCCCGCCGGGCCGTTCGGTGAATAACCCGATTTCAATCTCATCGGACAGGTCAGCCTCGGTTTCAGCGCCCTCGCCGTCGGCATAGAATTTTGCCGCGGCAATCGTCAGCGTGGTTTCAAACCGGCCATCGGAAAGCTCGCGCACTTGCGCATTATCCGCCTTCAAATCGTAAACTGTGATCCGCTGCAGCAGGTCGCGAACCAGATCACGTTCGGCATCGCTGCGGGTCAGCGAATAAAATCCTTCGACCAGATCCTTGGAGCTCGCATAGGGCTGACTTTTGAATTTATACCGGTCAAGCAGGTCTGACAGCATGACATTCACGCGGTCCTCACCCAGCCGGTCCTGCAACAGGTAAAGCGCCACCGAACCCTTGCGGTAATGGATATACCCCTGGTTCTCGACCCGCTCCAGCGGGAGTTCCTCAATCGCTTCGCTGCCGCGTGCGCGCAGGTAACTGTCGAGCTCGTATTTCAGGAACCGGCGCATCTGGTCTTCGCCATACATCTCTTTCATCACCATCAGCGCGGAATATTGCGCCAGCGTTTCCACCAGCATCGTGCCGCCCTGCATGTCCGCACTGATCAGCTGGTGCGCCCAGTATTGGTGGGCGACCTCGTGCGCGGTGATGTAGGTGACGTAATCGATCTCTCCGGGATCACCCAGATTGGCGAGGAAACCGATGCTTTCGGAATACGGCATCGTGCCTGCAAATGCCTGAGCGAACGAGGCATAGCCGGGAAATTCGATCACGCGGGCATGGTCGAATTGATAGGGCCCGAAATTGGCACGGTTATAGGAAAGCGACCGGTCCATCGCGTCCAGCATCCGGTCCACATTGTAGGGGTGCTGGGCATCGTAATAAACCTGCAGTTCAACGCCGTCTGCATTCTTGGTAGCGATTTCGTAGTCAGCCGACTGGATCGAGAAGAATGCGAGGATGGGCGAGGTTGAACGGAACCGGGCAACACGCCGGTCGCCGCGCGTTTCGTCCGACACCTTGGACCCCGGCGCAATCGGCACCTGGTCCGCCGATGTGGTAATAGTGATGTCGGAGTTCACCCAATCGACATTGCCGACATAGTTCCGCTCGCGCGCGCTATCGTCTTCGAGTTTGGGCAGACGCAGTTCCGGTTCCAGATCATAGCTGCGGCGTGTCGCCCTGTCGGTCAGCAGACCGCTGCGGTCCATCCCGATTTGAGGCGCAAATTCGCTGTTGTTCAGGAACGTGCCGTTCTCAACCAGGCGCGTGCCATATCCGTTTGTAGACAGCGCCCTGTGCCAACGCCGACTGGTGAAGCTGAGCGTCGCCGTTTCACCGGAGGCAAGCGGTGTGTCGAAGCGGTAGATCCGGTGCTGATACGTTTCGTCATTGTTTTCCAGCGTCGCACCCGGAATTTCAACTTCGAGCAGTTCTGTCTCGGGATCGGTCAGGCGAACATGCAGCATCTCAACCGGGGCGCCGGTGTCGTTGACCAACTGATAAGTGCCGCTCGCCTCCAGCCGGCGTTCTTCCGGGTAGATATCCACGGCAAGCGTTACGTCGGTGATGGAAGGCTGTTTCAGGCTGGCATATTGGAGATACTCCTTCTCGTAATTGGCCAGCAGCTCTTCGGTCATGTCCTGATTGCGGTAGGTGTTCTCGACATTCATCTGGTTGTAGAGAAACGCGCCGGTGGCGACCGAGACGAGCACGCCTGCAATGCCCAGCCCGCCTGCAGGTGAGGCAATCTTACGGGGCAGCTGCTTAAGGCGCGGCATCAGACGCGTCTCTGTCCCGCGCCGCCAGAGCAGATGGGCAAGGACCGCCAGGAGCAATGCCACTCCGCCCCAGTACAGCCGCATCAGCCAACCTAGCGCGCCGCCAACCGCATCACCGTTCATGTCGGAAACCGGCGAAGGTCCAATCGATCCATAGAGGATCAGCGGGTGATCAAAACCGAGATTGGACAGCGTGATCGACGCTACGAGATAAAGGACCATGATGCCCCAGCCGACGAACTTGTTCGGGCTAAGCGCCTGCACAAACACCGATAGCACGGCGATGAAAACCAGATCGACCGTCGTCGGCAGGATGTACCACGCGAAATACTTGTCGATTTCAAAGTTGAAATACCCACGCGCGGCCTGCACGCCGACTGCCGCGATGACCGATACAAGCAGGGTAGAAAGCAGCACAAGCGTCACCGCAATCGTCTTTGGCACCATGTAAGCCCAGCCCGGAAGCGATGTGCTGTCGATGACTTCGTGGAATTTCCGGTCGCGGTCGCGCCAGACCAGTTCGCCGCCATAATAGATCGCGATGATGATCGGGATGAGCGTGAATGACCCCTCCAAAAGCGGGATCAGCGCAAATGTCGCCGGGACAGGCGGCGTCCCGTAAAGTTCATTGCCGAACATGAGCGCAGTGATGCTGTTGAACAGGCCAATTGCGAGCAGGATGACGAATGCCGGACTGCGCAGCACCTGGCCAATTTCGAACCGGGTGGTTTTCAGCAGCCTTGCAAGGCCTGCTTTTTCCGGTTCGGTCGGCGGCAGCACGGAAACCATTTGCGGCTTGCTGCGGCCCAGCTTTTCAGCCTTTCTCGCCAGCCGTTTCGCCTTGCGCGCGGAGACACCGTTGTCAGCAAAACTGAAACGCCAGTACGCCAAAGCGAGCGAGAGTGCCGCAAGCGCGAGTGCAAGCAGCCGGTTGAACAGGATGTTGCCCTCAAATGCGGGCAGCATCGAATTGCGCTCCGCCGCGGTCCAGTACTGCGTTTCGTTTGCGACCGCGCTGAAGCCCAATGGATCGATCATCGCGGCGAGCTCGCGGTATTCCGGTTCATCCCCTGCCACGACGCTGAACACGACGTAGAGCACAAGAAAACCGACGACCGCGACGTATGAGTACATCATCGATCGAGTGATCGTCGCCACGGCGAAGAAGATCGCGCACAGCAGCACAACCGTCGGCGCTGCGAACAGCGCATAGGCTACGAGATAATCGGATAGCCTGTTCGGCCCCACAGTCTCAGGATCGACCCACGGCATCATCGAACCGACAAAAATCGCCAGCGGAATGACGAGAAAGGCGAGCAGCGCGGCGATGCTTGCACCGGCAAACCGCCCGATAAGGTACGAAAACTTGGAAACCTGCGTGGTGCGGACCATCGGCCCGAAACCGCTTTCATCATCGCGCACGACGACATTCGCTACGAACGCGGTGGTGACGAACATATAGAACAGCGAGAGGATCATCTGCGTTTGCAGGATCGCAAATGGGCTGTTCACATTCACATTGCCGCCGCCGCCAATCTGGATGCTGTCGCTGGCGGTCGCGCCGAATGTGAGCAGGAAGAAAATGACAAGCGCGACCCAGAACACCGGGTTGCGGATCTGGTAACGCAGTTCAAACAGCGCGATTTTTGCGAACATGGTGGCTCCCTGCGCTCAGGCGGCTGCGATTGCGGCGGGATCGACGCGGCGGCTGGAGGCGAGGGTCGAGAAATACACATCCTCAAGCCCGCCATCGACAGACGAGAATCCATCGCCTGGATCGGTGTCCGACAGGATGTGCACGATGGTCCTTCCCGCGAACAGCCGGGTGGAGATCACCTCGTACATCTTGCGATACGCTTCGAGTTCGCCGCGTTCGATTTCCTTCGCCCAGATGGTGCCTTGCGATTTCTGGATGAGGTCGAGCGGCGCGCCTTCCAGCTGGATTGCCCCTTCCACGATAACCGCCATTCGCGGGCACAGATCGGCGACATCCTCGACGATATGGGTCGAGAGGATGACCACCACATTCTCGCCAATCTCGGCCAGCAGGTTCAGGAACCGGTTGCGTTCCTCTGGGTCCAGACCCGCGGTCGGTTCATCGACGATGATGAGATCAGGATTGCCGATCAGCGCCTGCGCAATGCCAAACCGCTGGCGCATCCCGCCGGAAAAGCCGGCAATCGCTTTCTTGCGCATGTCCCACAGATTGACCTGATTGAGCAGGGTTTCGACTGTGTCCTTGCGCGCGCCCTTTGATCCGATGCCCTTCAGCACGGCCATGTGATCGAGCATGTCGTATGCCGATACGCGCGGATAGACACCGAAATCCTGCGGCAGGTAGCCCAGCCGTTTGCGCAGCGCCTCCGGGTCCTGAAGGATATCTATGCCGCCAAACGTTATCCCGCCCGATGTCGGCGTCTGCAAAGTCGCCACGGTTCGCATCAAAGTGGACTTGCCCGCGCCATTGGGCCCAAGCAGTCCGAACATTCCCTTGGGAATGGAGAGCGTTACATTGTCCAGCGCGCGAACGCCGTTTGAATAGACGTGGCTGACACCGCTGAGTTCGAGCATTGCAACAATCCCTCCTGTTGCAAGGCAAGCTATGGAGGTGTGTTACCGTTGTAAAGCAGCTTTATGAACAGCACCGACCAACGCCGATCATCAATCGATGAACGCCGCCCTGCGTGGCCAACCCAGCGCTTCAGTCGTTTTGATGTGCCGCCCGGGCGAGTTCGTGCAGCCAATCGGCATGACGCGGGGCCTTTTTGGTCTCGCTCCATTCGTCCAGCATCATCGGCGCAACGCGCGCCAACTCGGCATATTGATCGTCGGTGCCGATATCAGCCGCCAGTTCGACCCTGTGACCATTGGGATCGAAGAAATAGATGGATTTGAAAATGCCGTGATGCGTCGGGCCAAGCACGTCGATGCCCTCTGCCTCGACATGCGCTTTTGCGGCCAGCAATTCCTCTTCGCTGCTGACCCGGAAGGCGAGGTGCTGAACCCATTGCGGCGTGTTTTCGTCGCGGCCCATTTCCGGCTGATTGGGCAGTTCGAAAAACGCGAGGATATTGCCGTTCCCCGCATCGAGGAAGACGTGCATGTACGGATCGTATTCACCGGTCGAGGGCACATGATCCTCGGCAAAGGCCGTGGTGTATTCCATGCCGAGCACGCGGCCATACCATTCGACCGTCTCTTTGGCATCCTTGCAGCGATAGGCCGCGTGGTGGATGCCCGATGGCTTCACCGCGCTCATTCGGCAGGCTCCCCGGCGGGCTGCGCGGGTTTAGTGTCGAGCACGCCGCGCGCAATCTGATCGCGTTCGATGCTTTCGAACAAAGCCTTGAAATTGCCCTCGCCAAAGCCGTCATCGCCTTTGCGCTGGATGAATTCGAAGAACACCGGACCGACCTGCGCCTCGGCAAAGATTTGCAGCAGCAGGCGCGGCTGTCCGCCTTCGGTCGTTCCGTCGAGCAGGATGCCGCGCATTTTCAACTCGTCGGCAAGTTCGCCGTGGTTCGGCAAACGCTCATCCAGCATCTCGTAATAAGTTTCGGGCGGTGCTGTCATGAACGGTACGCCGAATTCTTTAAGCCGGTCCCAGCACCCGATCAGATCGTCACAGATCAGGGCAATATGCTGAATGCCTTCGCCGTTGAATTCGCGCAAGAATTCCTCGATCTGGCCTTTGCCGCCCTCGCCTTCTTCGTTGAGAGGAATGCGAATCTTGCCGTCCGGTGCGGTCAGCGCCTTTGACGTGAGGCCGGTATATTCGCCCTTGATGTCGAAGAACCGGATTTCCTGAAAGTTGAACAGCGTTTCGTAATAATCGGCCCAGTATTTCATGCGCCCGGAATAGACGTTGTGCGTCAGGTGATCGATCGTGTGGAAACCTGCGCCCTCTGGATAGGGATCGACATCGGGCAGGTAATCGAAATCGATGTCATAGATAGTAAGGCTCTTATCGTCGGCCCCGGCATACCGGTCCACCAGATACAGGATCGCGCCGCCGATGCCGCGGATGGCCGGAATTCGAAGCTCCATCGGACCCGGCTCATTGGCAACAGGCTCTGCTCCCTGAGCGATCAGATGGTCATACGCTGCCTTCGCATCGCGCACGCGGAACGCCATGCCGCACGCGCTGGCGCCGTGTTCACGGGCAAAGAACCATGCGGCGCTGCGCGGTTCGTAATTGGCGATCAGGTTGATGCCGCCTTGCCGCCAAAGGTGAACGTCCTTGCTGCGATGCTTGGCCACGAGGGTAAAGCCCATTGCTTCGAATACAGGTTCAAGCTGGCCTTTTTCCGGCGCGCAGAATTCCACGAATTCAAAGCCGTCGAGGCCGGCGGGGTTATCGAATAGGTCGCCGGGATGCTTGGTCATGGGAGGGGGCCTCTGAATATGTCAATTTAGTTACGTTTGTAACTAAATACGGGAAAGGCACTGGTTTGTCAAAGGTGTGATGGCGCAGTCGGGTTAGAAAAAGTCGCCCCCGCTTAGGCCACACGGCCGATATTGCGGCCCTTGTCATCCTGAATGACAGACAGCCGTGCGCCGAACGGTTTTCCGCCTTCGAACAGCGCGCGGGTCGGCCCATGTTCCAGATCGGCATTGCCGCACACCCGCTCGCCATCGGGATTGCGCCCGAGGAAGACGGCGACGCTGCCGGTTTTGGTGTTGTTGATAGTGTAGGTTTCTACCACCGCTTTGGAAAATGCGCCCTTCGCGGCGGGGACGGCGTTATTGGCGTCGGGCAGCTTGGCGTAACGATCATTGGCGGACCAGTCGGCGGTGTCGGTGGAGTAGATGCCGGTGGCATATTTGCTCATCCAGCCGCCATTCGCGCCGACCAGAGCGTAGGCGCCGCGATCCTTGCGCGCCGCCTGCACCGCTTCGCATATAGCGTGCGCGGAATAGTTGTTCCCCGCCCCGCCAAAGAACGGCAGGCCGCCGGTCAGCGTCAGGCCGCGCGCATCATCGGGCGCGATCCCGAAATGGTCGATCTGGTTGAAAACCGGGATGGCAAAGCATGAATAAAAATCGAGATAGCGCATATCCTCCATCCCCTTGCCCGCGCGCTCCAGCGCAGCCTCTACGCTCGCGATGGAGGCGGGATTGGCGGAAAGGTCCGGGCGATTGGACAGCATCAGTTCCGTCGCGGCGGTCACTGCGTGGATGTGCACCCATTTGTCTTCAGGTATGCCCAGTGCCCGCGCTCTGGCGGCGCTGGCCACGATAATCGCGGCGGCCTGGTTCACCTGATCGCGGGCGACGGTCATGCGGGTGTAGGGCTCCGCCACTATCCGATTGCGCTCCGTCACCGTCGCAAGCTCCTGCGCCGACCTCTCGATAGGTGCCGCCGCGTGCGGATTATTCGCCGCCACTTTGGTGAAGGGTTCGAAGAGTTCTCCGATATCGCGGCGGTATTCGTCGAGAGATTTGCCAAGCTTTGCCCGCCGCGCGTTTTCCGCCAGCGCATAGAGCGGAATTGCGCCCGCCGCGCCGTGCGCAAACAGCGCGTTCTCCATCATCCCCTCAACGCCGAAGCCGTGATCTTCGAAATCGCCCTCGACCTCCTCGGACCAGTCGGGCTTTTCCCCCTTGGCCGAGAGAGCAAGCACAGTGGAGATCGCTTCGGACCCGACAATCACCGCACACTGGCTGTCACCTGCGGCAATGTTCGCGGCGAATTCTCCGACCAATTGCTGGTTCGTCTGCCCGCCCGTCGGTGTCAGGATCGCGCGCTGCGGATCGGCGCCGGCGCGTTTCGCGATGGCGCGCGGCACATTGCTAGCCGCCCCAAATGGAGGCTCGCGCCCCGGACGGGACATTTCGAACGCGCGGATTGCGGCGAGCGTGTCGATTGCAGGTGCAACCGCCTCGCTCGCGCCGCTATCCGCAATCGCCGCCGCCAGTGCCCGCCCGGCGAGGTCCATGTAGGACAGCGCCTCATAGTGCGGCTCGCCGACCCGTTCGGAATATTGGCCCACCCCGATGATGACAGGCGTGTTGTCGGCGATCATGCGCGCGCTCACGATCAGTCTACGAAGCCATCGACCCGCTCGACAATGATCGCAGGGGCCATGCCGCCAGCGGCGCACATGGTGACAAGGCCGGTTTTGAGATCGCGGCGTTCAAGCTCGTCAATCACCGTACCGATCAGGATCGATCCGGTCGCACCAATCGGATGGCCCAGAGCGATCGAGCCGCCATTCACGTTCACCTTGTCCCAATCGAGGCCCAGATCGCGCACAAATTTCGCCGCAACAACCGCGAACGCCTCGTTGATTTCAAACAGGTCGATATCGTCGAGCGACATGCCCGCTTTTTCGAGCACCTTCTTTGCCGCCGGGACCGGAGCGTTCAGCATCAGTGTCGGATCATCGCCCATATTCGCCGTCTGCACGATCCGCGCACGCGGTTTCAGCCCATGCTTTTCGGCATATTCCTTGCTGACGACCAGAACCGCAGCCGCGCCGTCAACCACGCCCGAGGAATTGCCGGCGTGATGGAAATGCTGGATGTCGAGGTCGGGATATTTCTGGTTGATCAGCCCGCGAAATGTTGTGCCGTTCGCATCGAGCGGAACGTCGGCAATCTTGGTAAAGGCAGGTTCCAGCTGGCCCAGCCCTTCAAGTGTGGTTTGCGGGCGCGGATATTCATCCTTGTCGAGCAGCACCGTTCCGTCATCCGCAGTGACCGGAATGACTGATTTTTCAAAGCGCCCCTCGTCCAAAGCCGTCGCAGCGCGCTGCTGCGAACGATAGCCAACCTCGTCCAGCTCTTCGCGCGTGAAGCCCTCCATCGTGGCGATGGCATCGCCGCATATGCCCTGATGCGATTGCGGGTGAACCGATTGCAGTCGCTCATTGTAACTGCCCATCATCGGCGGCTTTAACCCGGCCTGCATTTTCTCTTTCGACATGGCAGCAGTCAGGCTCATCATTTCGGTGCCGCCTGCGACGATGCAGTCTTCCATCCCGCTCATGATCTGCGCTGCTGCAAGGCTAACCGAAGTGATCCCGCCGCCGCAGAACCGGTCCAGCGTGGTGCCCGATGAACTTACGTCATAGCCCGCATCGAGAGCCGCCATGCGGCCCAGATCACCGGCCTGCATCCCGTCCTGCGTCGAAACCGACCAGATCACGTCATCAACTGTTGAGGTGTCCAGCCCGTTACGCGTCGCAATCGCTTTCAGCACGGTCGCCGCCAGGTGCTGCGGATGTTCGGCAGCCAGCGCGCCCTTGCCCTGTTTGCCAATACCGCGCGGAGTGCGGACTGCGTCGATGATATATGCCTCGGCCATGGAGATCCTCTGTTTCTCTTATTGAAATTGCGGTTGACGTATTCGTAAGCCCCCTGCACCACTCACACAAGAATTGAGTTTCAAAACGAAATGGCAAATTAGCTAGGGAGAGCACCTTGTCAGATACCCCCACCCAAGAAGTCCTGACCGAAGTCGATGACGGCGTCCTGATCGTCACGATCAACCGGCCAGAGGCAAAGAACGCCATGACCAAGGCTGCGGCTGAAGGCATCGCAGCGGCGATGGACCGGCTCGACAGCGACGATGATCTGCGCGTCGGCATCCTGACGGGTGCAGGCGGCACCTTTTGTTCGGGCATGGATTTGAAAGGCTTCCTGCGCGGTGAAAGCCCCAGCGTTGAAAACCGCGGATTTGGCGGTGTGGTGCAGGCTCCTCCTGCAAAACCGCTGATCGCCGCGGTTGAGGGATACGCTCTTGCCGGCGGGCTTGAGCTGATGATCGCCTGCGATCTTGTGGTGGCCCATTCGGGCGCGAAGTTCGGCATTCCCGAAGCCAAGCGCGGCCTTGTCGCCGCAGCGGGCGGCGTGATGATGCTGCCGGATCAGATTCCTGAGCGGATTGCGATGGAACTGGCGCTAACAGGTGATTTCATCGGTGCCGAACGCGCTTTTGATCTGGGCCTTATCAACGAGGTGACAGACGGATCCGCGCTCGACGGTGCGAAGGCGCTGGCGAAGAAAATCGCCGCCAACGGCCCGCTCGCCGTGCGGGTGTCAAAGCAGGTGATGAAGGAATCGCGCGGCTGGGCGATGGAGGATCGGTACAAGAACCAGGCGCAGCTGATCGCGCCAGTTTTCGGTTCCGAAGACGCGCGCGAAGGTGCGGCTGCCTTTGCTGAAAAGCGCGCCCCCAACTGGAAGGGAAAATAACATGCCGGTCATCGACGTACCCCAGCCGGAATTCATGGAAGACGAGGAAATCTCGATCTTCGCAGATGCAGTCGGCAAATTCTATCAGGACAAAGCCCCGCAAAAGCGGATTGAGAAATGGCGCGAGAACGGCCAGGTCGAACGCGAATTCTGGAACGAGGCCGGCGAGGCCGGGCTGCTCGGCGTATCCGTACCGGAAGCATATGGCGGCCATGGCGGCGATTTCCGGCACGATATGGTCGTGATCGACCAGCAGGCGAAGCACGGCGTCGATGGGTTCGCCGCCAGCCTCCACAACACCATCATCCTGCCCTATCTCGTGCGGCACGGGACCGAGGAGCAGAAGCAGAAATACCTGCCAAAGCTGGTGACCGGCGAACTGGTCAGCGCAATCGCGATGAGCGAGCCCGACGCAGGATCGGACCTTCAAAGCATCAAGACCACCGCGCTTAAAGACGGCAATGGCTACCGCCTCAACGGATCGAAAACGTGGATTTCAAACGGGCAGACCGCCGATTTCATGATCGTCGTTGCGAAAACCGACCCCAGCGAAGGCGCCAAGGGCATATCGCTGCTGCTGCTTGAGACAGACGGCGCAGAAGGGTTCGCGCGCGGCAAGAAACTCGACAAGATCGGGCTGGATGCGCAGGACACGTCCGAGCTGTTCTTTGATGATGTGTTCATCCCCGGCGACAACATCCTTGGCGGGGAAGAAGGCAAAGGCTTCTACCAGCTGATGGGCGAACTGCCGCAGGAACGGCTCGTGATTGCCATGGGCGCGATGACTGGCATTGAAAAAGCGCTCGAGGTGACGGTCGAATATGTCAAGAACCGCAAGGCATTCGGCAAGACGATCTGGGATTTCCAGAACACGCAGTTCACGCTCGCCGACCTAAAGGCGCGCGGCACGGCTGCACGGGTCTTCGTCAACGATTGCATCGCAAAGCTGCTGGAAGGCAAGCTGGACGTAGCCACCGCGAGCATGGCGAAATACTGGGTGACCGAGCTGCAAAGCGAAGTCGTCGACAAGTGCCTGCAATTCCACGGCGGGGCCGGATATATCAACGATTATCCGATCGCCCGCATGTACCGCGATACCCGTATCGCCCGCATTTACGGCGGGTCGAACGAGATCATGAAAATGCTCATCGCGCGCTCAATGTAGCGCCCGCTTTCATCGTCATAACAAAAAGGGCGGCCCGGTTTCCCGAGCCGCCCTTTTTTTGCGTCTGAACCTTGCGGTTTAGAACTTGGCGCGAACAGCAACGCCGTAAGTGCGCGGTTGCAGCGAGAAGGCTGAACGCGAGTTATTCGCGCCGCTGCCGCGCAGTGTGGTGTTGAACGTCACGCCCCGCACCACCTGATCGGTCAGGTTGTTGACGAACCCTTCGATCGAATAGGCGCCATCGGCAAAACGCAGGCCCGTGCGCAGGTTGATGAAGGACTTCCCATCCTGCACGTCTGCTACGATCAACGGCTGGGCGGCGACGGCCGCGTCAACACCGAGGGTAGCGATCTGCGCCGCGCTTGGCGGAACAATCCCCTGCGTCGAGGTGCGCTGGTCACCTTCCATGCGGATCTGGCCCGCGAGGAAGAATTCAGTGCTGTCGTTAATCGGTTTTTCCCACAGACCGCCGAAGATCGCGACGATGTCCGCAGCATTGGTAAGCGAGAAACCGCAGAGCGAGACGACCTGCGGCGAGATTGAATCGCCGGCGCAATCCTCGGGATATTTCGCATCGAGGATCGTTGCTGATGCGTTGAAGGTCAGTTCGTCGGTCGGACGAATAACGCTCTCGATCTCGACACCTTGCGAAACCGCCCGCGGGACGTTGAAGGTGGCAAACGCGGTGCCGGTGAATTCGAGCACCTGGAAGTCGGTGAATTCCTGATAGAACGCCGCAACGTTAAGCGTCACCGCATCGTCGATAAGGCGGCTCTTGAAACCGATCTCGTATGCGTCGACCTCTTCGGAATCGAACACCGGGCTCGCCCCCAAAACGGCGGCGGTCGTATCAAGGTTGATACCGCCCGATTTGTAGCCGTGCGTGAAGCTTGCATAGATGTTGACCGGCGCAGCAAAGGCGTATGCGACACGCGCTGTCCAGATGAGTTCCTCGTCATCGAAGGTCTCCTCGAAGGTGACCGGCAGCGGGAACACCCCGGCTTCCGGAAGGTCAGCTGGCGCGAGGAAGCCAAGACAGCCCAGCGCAGCCAGTGTTGAGCCAGCACCACCCAGCGGTGCCAGACCACCGGTAAACAGACTGTCGAGAACAGCCGGGCAGGTCGGGTTGTTGGCCGAAGTCTGCGTGAAGCCACCGGACTTTTCTTCCCAGGAATAGCGCGCACCGAGCGTGATTTCGAGCCCGTCGGCGATCTCATAAGAGTTGTTCGTGAAAATCGAATAGCTCTGCGCTTCCTGCTGGAACCGGTTGGTAACACCGTTGCCTGCGATATCCGATCCAGTGAAGGTCAGGAGCGGAGAGGGGCCGGCAATGCCGCCGAACAGTGCCCCGATATTCGCATCGTAATCTTCGCCCGCTACAAACGCGACCGACTGATCGATCGTCTCATCCGAGAAGAAGCCGCCAATTACATAGTTCAGCTTGCCATCGAAACCCTCGCCCTGCAGGCGCAGTTCGGCGGTGTACGTGTCAATCTCGGTGTCGAGCGGTCCGACGTTAAAAATATCAGCTGCGGTGAAATCGGAATCGTAGTTCTCGTTCGCATCGAACTTCCGATATGACCCGATGAAAATGAGGTCTGCGGAGTCAGAAATCGGAAATTCGATCTCGCCCGTAACACCGTAATTCTCGACCTTCGCAAACGGCGCGAAATTGGCCGAGAGCACACGGTTGTCGAGTGCTTCCTCAAAACCGGTCTGATCAAACTTATCGGTTGCAACCGATGGCTGACCGTTCCCGCCATTCGCACCTAGGCCAACTGCGGCATAGGCACCAGCGGTCACCAACGGCGCTTGGAATAGCTCGATCGCGCCGCCAAGGCTTGGCGTGCTCCGCGAATAGTCTGCGATCAGACGCCCCCGAAGACCGCTCTCGGTCTCAAGGCCGAGCTGCGCGCGGATGAGGTACTGGTCGGCATCGTTGGTTTCGTCGAACTTGTTGCCGTCTGCATCGACCACATCAATGTAGCCATCGCGCTCGCGATAGGCGCCAGTAAGACGGAAGGCGAGCGTATCCTCGACCAGCGGCGCGTTCACGGCCCCTTGGACGCTGATCTCGTTGAAATTGCCGTAGGAGGCGTTCACGAACCCGCCGAACTCCTCGAGATCGGGACGCTTGGTCGTGATGTTGAGCGCACCTGCCGACGTGTTGCGGCCAAATAGTGTACCCTGTGGTCCGCGAAGGACCTCGACCCGCTCAATGTCGACAAATTCGTTGAGCGCGACGCCGGGACGCGATTGATACGCGCCGTCGATGAAGATGCCGACTGCGCTTTCGAACCCGATATTGTTTGATGTCGTACCGACACCGCGAACCCTCAGCACAACCGAACCTGAAGATGTCTGCGCCTGGCTGCTGCTAAAACTTGGGGCGACCGAGGTCACTTCCTGGATGTTGTCGACGCCCTGGTTTTCCAGCTGCTGCGGCGACACGGCAGTAACCGCGATAGGAATGTCCTGAACGTCCTGCGCGCGGCGTGTGGCCGTCACGATAATCACATTATCATCGGGTTCAGGAGCTGCGCTGGTATCAGCGTCTTGCGCAAACACCGGGGCCGTGAACGAACTGCAGGCCATCAGACCGGCAGCATAGGCTGCGAACTTACGTGTCATAAATTTTCCTCTCCACGTTCCCATAACCTTTTGGCTTATTGGGTCGAATGAGAGACTATCAGCGCGTTTCGCCCTGCCAAGAGTAATAGGCGCTTCTTCAGAAACCGTAGCAAAAATGCAACATGTTATGTTGCGCCGCAGCATGCGTGCTCACACGCCGCCCTTTAGGTAATTTTATTACGCCGTTCGGATCGCGGGCTGCGAGATCAATAATTAAGCCGGATGCCGGCCCACACCGTCCTGGGCACGCCCAGATCAATCGCTCCACCCGAATTTCGCGTGATGATTTCTTCATCCAGCAGGTTCTCACCGCGAATTACGGCGCTGAACCCGCCGCCCAGCCTTGCCTCGGCAAACAGGTCCAGTGTGGTTGCAGGGGCGAGGGAATTGGTTTCCTGATCGTCTTCAAACTGCGCTCCGACATGCCGCAATGTACCGGCCAGCCGATACCCGTCTGCCGGTTCCCACCAAAGCGTGGCCGATGCCGCGATCTCCGGTGTTTGCGGCGGGCGATTGCCGTCCAGCGCGAGCGACGTGCCCTCACCGTCAATGGTCGCATCGGTGTAGGCAACGGACGCATCCAGCCCGACCTGCCCCAGTTTCACGGCCAGCGAGCCCTCCAGCCCCTGCGCGTCGATGGCGGGCAGGTTCTGGCGCTGGCGCAGGTTCGGCTCAAGCGTGACGTTGGCAATCGCGTTTTCGACGCGGTTATCGAACGCAGTAAGCGACACGACCACGGCGCGCACGGGCTGCCATGTCGCCCCGATCTCGAACCCGCGCAGCCGTTCATTTTCCAACTCGGCATTGGCCTGCGTCACAACCGGAAATACGACGAAGGGCCGATAAAGCTCATTCAGCGTCGGCAGGCGCAGCCCGGTATAGGCCGCTGCGCGCAGATCGAGATCGCGCGTGGCATAAAAGACCGCGCCCGTCCTCCAGCTTAACGACCAGTCATCCCGGTCGGCGGCGATTGTTTCACTGATCACGGCATTGCTAGCATCAACAGCGCGGAAAAAACCGTCTTCGATCTGCGTATAGTCAGCGCGCAATCCGCCGGTCAGCAGCAGCGGCCCGATCTGCCAGTCATCCTCGACAAACAAGCCAAGATTGCTGTTCGTGCCGCCAGCCCGGCGGCGTTCGCGCAGCGCACCTGTAAATGCGCTATAGGCTTCTTCCTGAAGCTCCCCGTCTGATTGCCGGTAATCCGCCCCGACGCGCAAAGTGTGCGCCTCATCCAGCGGTGGCCGCACCTCGATCTTGCCGCCCAGCCCGGTCGAGGGGGTGTTGCGCTGATCCAGCACACGCACAAACCGGGTGGAGCTGATCACGACGTTGGAGAAATTGCGGGCCTGCACATAACCCAGCGCGTCAAACTCCCACTCCCCGCGTCCGACCAGCCTGATGCTCGCATCCTGCCCTTCGCTGGTGGAATCCGCCCCTTCAAACCGGAGCGTGCGCGCGTCTTCGAAAACGCTGACGCGCGCTTGCAGTTCGACCGTATCCGACAACGGGGCAACGGCGCGAATGCCGACCTGCCAACTGTCGAATGCGGCGCGCGCGCTGGCGGGCACACGTTGATCGTCCGGAGTGGTGAAAAACCCCTGCCCGCGGTCCCAGCGCCCGCTGACCACGGCAAAACCGCCGCCCAGTTCAGCGGCGAGCGCGGCGCTGACCTCTGTCTCTTCGCGGTTGTTGATCAGCAGGCTGCCGGATACTGGGCCAAGCGTCTGCGCATCGGCGCTTTCCAGTTCGATGGTCCCGGCCAGCGCGCCCGCACCGAATGGCCCCGCGCCGCCGCCGCGCGTGACGCGGATGCTGCCAAGTGTCTCCGGCGTAATCGATGACAGCGGTATGTATCCGAAAAACGGATCGGCAATCGGCACCCCGTCCAGCAGGACAAGCGCGCGGCTGGTCGCGTTGCCGCCGAGTGCGCGCAGCGTGACGCCCTGCGCGCTAGGGTTCGAAGACCGACTGTCGGACCTGCGAAATTGCTGAAAGCCCGCAACATTTTCCAGCACGTCTTCGATCCGGCCAGATCCGCTGGAGACGATCTGATCGCGGTCGATTTCCGTGATCGCATAAGCACCAACCGACGGGGCCGGGTCCAGCCCTTCCCCAGTCACGATGATTTCGTCGCTGAACTCCTCGGCGGTCTGTTCCTCTTCCGCACCAGTGTCCTGCGCAGACGCAGGGACGGCATGGGAAAGCGCGATGGCGGAACAGATAAATGCGAATACCGAAAGCGGGGTCGAAAGGGGGCGCTGTATAAACATGGCGATGCGCCTAACCGAACCTGCCGTCAAAGTCAGTTGCATTTTGCCATCAAGACTCGCTTTTCATGCGCGCGTGTGGTTACATCGCCGCTTAAACGGGAAGAGAGAACCTGATCATGTTAGCCACTCCACCAGATTTCGATGTGCTTATCGTTGGCGCCGGTATCTCCGGCATCGGCATGGCCGCACATATGGAAATGAAGGCGCCGGGCCATACCTACGCCATTGCCGAGCGGCGCGAGAATTTGGGCGGAACGTGGGACCTGTTTCGGTATCCCGGCATCAGGTCGGACAGCGATATGCACACGCTGGGTTTTGACTTCGAACCGTGGCGGCATGAAAAAAGCATCGCCGATGCGCCGGCCATTCTCGACTACCTGAACCGGATCGTGGACGAACGCGGCATCCGCGAACACATCCGTTACGGGCACAAGGTCGTCTCTGCCGATTTTCGCGAAGATGAAGCGCGTTGGCATGTCGAGATGGAGCTGGAGGACGGATCGACCACCCGGCTGACAGCCAATTTCCTGTATCTGGGATCGGGCTATTACGATTACGACGAACCCTACGACCCAGGCTTTCAGCTTGGCGCGTTTGAGGGCCAAGTGCTGCACCCGCAATTCTGGCCCGAAGACCTCGATTATTCGGGCAAGAAAGTGGTTGTCATCGGATCGGGCGCGACAGCGGTAACGATTGTGCCATCGATGGCGGAAAAAGCTGCGCATGTGACCATGCTCCAGCGCACACCGACATGGATGGCCGCGCGTCCGGCGAAAGACGGATTGGCCAATGCGATCCGCAAGGTTCTGCCTGAAAACCTTGCCTACCGGATAACCCGCTTCAAGAATATCCTGATGCAGGATCTGGTTTTCAAAACCGCCCGCAAGAATCCTGAAAAAGTGAAGAAGAACCTCGTCAAAGGGATCACCAAGGTGCTTGGCCCCGATTATGACAAGGAGGCTTTCACGCCGCCCTACAATCCGTGGGAAGAGCGGCTTTGCCTGGTTCCCGATGGCGACATGTTCGAGGCGATCAAATCGGGCACCGCATCAATCGTTACAGGCCACATCGACAGCTTCGAGGCTGGCGGCATCCGACTGAAATCGGGTGAGCTGGTAGAGGCCGACATCATCATAACCGCAACCGGCCTGAAAATGGCGATCGCGGGCAAAATCGCCGTCAGCGTAAACGGGGAGCCGGTCGATTTTAGCAAACGGTATTATTACAAGGGCTGCATGTTCTCGAACCTGCCCAACCTGGCGGTGGTGTTCGGTTATCTCAACGCCAGCTGGACCCTGCGGGCGGACATCAATTCTGATTATGTCTGCCGTGTCTTGAATGACATGCGGGCCAAGGGAGCGGACATCGCGGTGCCCGTGTTGACACCGGCGCAGGAAGCAGACCTGGAGGAGGACGACATCTTCGATTTCTCCAGCGGATACATCCAGCGGTCCAAGCATATCCAGCCAAAGAACGCGGTGGCCTATCCATGGCGGCTCAATCAGGAATATGTGGTCGACCGCAAACGGATGGCGAACGATCCCGTCGATGACGGCGTGCTCTCTTTCCGCAAGGCTGGCGGGAATGCACGCACGGCTGATGAACAATTGGAGGCTGCGGAGTAAGCTGCCGCGCTTTGCTTGTAGTCATCACGGCCCGCTTCGATTAGACCGCGAGATATGAGTTCATCCGAAAAGATATGGACCGCTGGACTTGTCGTGATTGGCGACGAGATCCTGTCGGGCCGCACCCATGACAAGAACATCGCGCAAGTCGCAAGCTGGCTGCAGGTGCAGGGCATCCGCCTCGCCGAAGTGCGGGTGGTCGCTGATATCGAAGACCACATCGTCGAGGCTGTGAATGCCCTGCGCGCGGCCAACGATTATCTTTTTACCACCGGCGGCATCGGCCCGACGCATGACGACATCACAGTCGATGCTGTGGCCAAGGCGCTGGGCGTGCCGGTCATCATCCACCCGGAGGCCCGCGCGCTGCTCGAACGCTATTACGCGGACAAGGGCGGCATCAACGAAGGCCGTCTGCGCATGGCCCGCGCACCCGAAGGATCTGAACTGATCCCCAACCGCAAATCGGGTGCACCCGGTATTCGGCGCGGCAATGTCTTCCTGATGGCAGGCGTACCGCACATCACCGCCGGTATGCTCGATGCGCTTACGGGAGAGCTGGAAGGCGGCGCTCCGCTCGTTTCCGAAACTGTCGGTGGGTTCATTC
Organism: Erythrobacter sp. MTPC3; assembly: GCF_042854385.1. Taxonomy (NCBI): domain Bacteria; kingdom Pseudomonadati; phylum Pseudomonadota; class Alphaproteobacteria; order Sphingomonadales; family Erythrobacteraceae; genus Erythrobacter; species Erythrobacter sp. MTPC3. The sequence goes on along the minus strand of NZ_BTGP01000011.1, from coordinate 70,148 downwards.
CCGAAAGCGAAGTCGCTCACCTGCTTCGCGAAGTCGAACAGGCGCATGAAAACTGCCAGATCGGCTCCTACCCCTTTTTCCGGGAAGGCAAGGTTGGCTCCAATTTCGTCATCCGGTCCACTGACCGTGAGGCTCTGCAAAGCTGTTTCGACACCCTGTGCGAGGGGCTGGGCGAAAACGGTTGGGACTTTACCCCCGGCGGTATCTGAGCGCCGCTTACGTCCGCCGGCGCCATCCGCCGAACCGGCGTGATCTCCGCCCGGCGAGGTGCGCCTCGCCCTCTCTCGAATCCAGCGCATTGAGCAGCGTCGAATACAGCAGGCCGCCCGACAGCATCAGCGCGCCGATCAGGGGCGCAACCTGAGTCTCCACAAAGATGCTCCCGCCGAGAACCAGCGATCCTGCGAATGCGACTACCCAGCCTGCGTTTTTCAAAGCGAACTCCTTTGCAAGCTTAACGCTTGAGCAGGCCAAAGTTCCCTAGGAAATCCAACAGTTTGCCGCATCGCGGCATCAGACCGGCGCAAAAAAGGCCGGAAGCGTCAGCTCCCGGCCCTCTTGAATGGCTTTTGCCAGGTAGGAAAGCCCGCTGCCGCGGTGCGGCGCAGGCTGCGAAGACTTACGCGCCCTCGATACCTGCCGTGTCGATCTTCAGACCCGGACCCATGGTCGTGGTCAGCGAGACCTTCTTCACATACTTGCCCTTGGCGCCCGATGGCTTGGCCTTGACGATAGCCTGCGTCATCGCTTCGAAATTGGCTTTCAACGCGTCGTCGGAGAACGAAAGCTTGCCAATGCCGGAGTGGATGATGCCCATCTTCTCAACGCGGAATTCGACCTGGCCGCCCTTGGCGTCCTTAACAGCCTGTTCCACGTTCGGCGTGACGGTGCCCAGTTTCGGGTTAGGCATCAGGCCTTTGGGACCGAGGATCTTACCCAGACGGCCAACGACACCCATCATGTCCGGTGTCGCGATGACACGGTCATAATCGAGATTGCCGTTCTGCATGTCTTCCATCAGGTCTTCTGCGCCAACCTTGTCAGCGCCAGCGGCGGCCGCCTTGTCAGCGTTGTCGCCCTTGGCGAACACAGCGACCTTGACGTCTTTACCGGTGCCCGAAGGCAGCGAGACCATCCCGCGGACCATTTGGTCTGCGTGACGCGGATCAACACCGAGGTTCATGGCAACTTCAACGGTTTCGTCGAACTTGGCCTTGTGCTCGCGCAGGGTCGCGATGGCTTCATCGATGCCGTAGAGCTTTTCACGGTCCAGCTCGGCAACGACTTTCTGTTTCTTAGTTTGCTTTACCACGGGTTCAGCCCTCCACCACGTCGAGGCCCATCGAACGCGCGGAGCCTTCGATGATTTTCATGGCCTGATCGATATCGTTTGCGTTCAGATCGGCCATCTTGGCCTCTGCGATTTCTTTCACCTGGCTCTTTTTGACGGAACCGGCGACAACCTTGCCCGGCTCGCCCGAACCCGATTTCAGCTTGGCAGCTTTCTTCAGGTAGAACGACGCTGGCGGCGTCTTGGTGGTGAAAGTGAACGAACGGTCCGCGTAAACGGTGATCGTGGTCGGGATCGGAGCGTTCTTTTCAAGGTCCTGCGTCGCGGCGTTGAACGCCTTGCAGAATTCCATGATGTTGACGCCGCGCTGACCCAGTGCCGGGCCGATTGGCGGCGATGGGTTTGCGGTGCCGGCTGGCACCTGCAGCTTGATATAGCCTTCGATTTTCTTGGCCACAAAGGGCCTCCTTTCGCACTGTCGGCACGCATTTTCAGCGGTGCCTCATGTTAAGCGGTCCAGCGGCAGACCGGATGGCCTGCCTCCCGCACGGATTTCCAAAGCTTTGCTTGGGAAGCGGGGCACATAGCGATTCTGGCCGGATATGCAAGAAATGCTTGGGCGGGACGGCGGTGGGTGGTGAGGGGTTGGGGGGTGAGGGGGAAGTGGTTTGTTTGTGTGTGTTTTTGGTGCGCGTTTTTTGATGCGCACCCCATCCGGGGCGCGATTTCCTCGGCCCTGACGGGCCTGCGGGCGGGCGGTCGCCCTTGCGGCGCTGCGCGCCGTGCTCCGCAGCTCCATCGCGCACGAGCGCCAAGTATCAGGGCGCTCGGCTGATGGCTTGGAATGGCGCGAGCCGCAGGCGAGCCAGCGCGCGACCGCGCGCCGCCGCTTATGCGGCGAAGCCAAGCGGGCCGGATGGCCCGCGCCCGGCGCCTGAGGGCGCACAAAAAAACGCGCGCAAACAAAAAACCTCAAACAAAAACACACATGACACATTTCCCAACATGTCATCCGGTGCCTACACGCAAAACGCCCCGAAATCTGCGGTTTTGCGCATGTAGGACACGGGTGACATGTGTCCAACACGGCGCAAGGCGATTTCGAGAGGCGGCGCAAAATCATAGCCACGCCGTGCCATAAGAAGAGCCCGTAGGAAAATGGCAAGTCCGTCCGTTAATGTCATATGACAAAAGGGCTTTGATGTCTTGATTTAGGTGGGAAGCGGCCATTGGACATGAGAGACTTTCATGGTATGCCGTGATATATGAATCCTTGGATAAATGGCCTAATTGGTGGCGCTATTGCTGCGGTCCTTTGCTATTTCGCACTTCGGAACCAGCGGAACGCGAGGGTCAGCAGCGACGGCTGGAAGACACTTTGCCCTAGCTTCTTTGTACATGCCATTTTCATTCTGGGCGTGGCACTCACTTCTCTGTTCGCCTACATCGTTTTCAGCGGAGGATCATCGTCGCCAGACGCCGATACCCAAAACCTCTATCTCGTTGGCCTACTGACCGTATTCGCAGGTATGATGATTTATCTGTGGTGGACTGCTTACGCGCAGACCATTGCTTGGAAAGGACGCAGTCTTCGAGTTAGACGCGCACTCGGCAAAGATCGGCATTGGGATTTCTCGGAAATTCGGTCTTTCAAAGAGAGTGATTTTAGCGGCGATTGTTGGATCCAATTTAGCGACGGCTCCCGCGTAATTTTCTCGACTTATCTTCACGGGTCGCAACAGCTTCTTGAGCGACTGCCTAAGTCCAAGCGCTCAAGCTGAATGTCCGAAAATGGGTCGTTATCGGACAGTCCGCTTTTGCGCCGTTCGCCTTCTCTTAGTTTTCGAACCAAGCGGCGCGGGCGTGCCGGACTGGACATTCTAGCCGGCCTAAAGCTCGAGCTCATGCCGGGGCGTTTTCATGCCTTTGGTGCGGCTCGTCAGGTGATATTTGCGGCATAGCTCGCAGCGATAGGCGCGCAGTTTGAACGGCGCGCTTACGGCAGCCGTTTCCGCCGCCTCGCGTGACGAATAGCGTTTTTTCCGATTGCAGATGCCGGGGCGGGTTTTCATCGCCGTCCCGCCGAAACTGCCCGCTTACTTGACCAGTTCGACCTGTTCAAAGTCCAGCTCGACCGGGGTTGCCCGGCCAAAGATCGATACCGATACCTTGACCTTCGCCTTGTCGAAATCGAGCTCTTCAACGACGCCGTTGAAGCTGGCGAACGGCCCGTCGAGCACTTTGACAGAATCGCCGATTTCGTAATCGACGCTGACCTGCTGTTTCGGAGCCGATCTGGCTTCCTCGACACCGCCGAAATAGCGGGCGGCCTCTTTTTCGCTGATCGGCTGCGGTTTGTTGCCGCTGCCCAGAAAACCGGTCACTTTCGGCGTGTTTTTCACAAGGTGATACACGTCATCGGTCATGTTCAGTTTGGCAAGGACATAGCCCGGCATGAACTTGCGCTCGACCTGGACTTTCTTGCCGCGCTTCACCTCGGTGATGGTCTCGGTCGGCACTTCGACCTCTTCCACACCTTCGGCAAGGCCAAGACGGTCAGCCTCCGACAGGATGGCCTCTTTGACCTTGTTCTCGAAACCGGAATAAGCGTGGATGATGTACCAGCGAGCCATGGAGTATCCTTGAAATTCTGAACGTCTGACGCGGCGCGATTATGCGAGCGTGAGCAGGAAATTGACGATTGCGTTGAACAGGCTGTCGATGCCGAAGAAGAACAGCGACAGGATCACCATGAAGATGAAAACGAAGATCGCGGTGCGAACCGTTTCTTCGCGCGTGGGCCACACAACCTTGCTGGTTTCCGTGCGAACCTGGTTCACAAATTCGGCCAGCGATGTCTTGCGCTTTTTTTCTTCGACTTTGGGTGCCTGGGCCATGACCAGCCTTTCGCCTTCGCGTGAATAAGTTTTGTCCGGGTTTCAGATAGGTCTCTTCGCCGTCCGGGACAAGATCGCGGATGGGCTTCGATTCTCACTGATTTCGGAATTGGGTTGCTATTATGGTGCGCTCTTGCGGAAAGCAAGCGCGAAGAGCCGGTTGGGGGCTAGTCAAGGGCGCAAGGCGGCTCTAGCGTGCGACGCTTCATTTCGGGAATACCCGTTCGGGGACGCACATCAATGTATGAGGGGAAGCCATAATGGCTGCAGCACCGTCCGGCGCGGAAGCGTGGATCGAGCCCATTACCAATGTTTCGGATTTCATCTGGGGCGGCACATGGAACGGGGTGGAAATTCTGCCGTTCCCGCCGATGACGATCATCCTGCTGGGCATTGGCCTGTGGATCATGGTCGGGCTGCGGTTCTATCCGCTGATCAAGCTGGGCAGCGCGTTCAAGGGGCTGTTCGCCAGTCGCAAGGGATCGGGTGATGGCGAGATTTCGCCGTTCGCTGCGCTTTCGACCGCGCTTTCAGGACAGGTTGGCACGGGCAATCTGGCAGGGGTCGCCACCGCGATTGCGCTGGGTGGACCGGGCGCGATTTTCTGGATGTGGATCACCGCGTTGTTCGGCATGGCGCTCGCTTTTGCCGAGGGGTCGCTCGCGATCCGTTACCGCGAGAAGACATCCGACGGGGTCTATCGCGGCGGTCCGATGACCTACATCATGATGGGGCTTGGTCCGAAATGGACGTGGCTCGCCATCGTGTTCTGTATCGGCACGCTGTTTTCGGCTCTCGTCACGGGCAATTCGATCCAGGCCAATGCGGTCGCGGATGGCCTGAACGAGCTGTTCGGCATCGAAGAGGCCATTGGCGGCGCGATTGTCGCGATCCTTGTCTTCATCGTCATTATCGGCGGGATCAAATCCATCGGCAGCGTGGCTGAAAAAGTCATTCCGTTCATGGCCGGTGCCTATGTCATCATGGCTGCAATTGCGCTGATCCTGAACTTTGGCGATCTGCCCGAGACATTCGGCCTGATCTTCCACGGCGCATTCAACCCTCAGGCGGCGAGCGGCGGGTTCGTCGGCGCGGCTCTGATCCTCGCGATCCGTGCCGGTGTGGCGCGCGGCCTGTTCTCAAACGAGGCCGGGCAAGGCTCCACCGCCATCGCCCACGCCGTGGCGCAGACGAATGACCCGGAACAGCAGGGCCGCATGGCGATGCTGGGCACGTTTATCGACACGATCATCATCTGCACCATGACCGCACTGGTTATCCTCACCGTGCGCGGTGATTTTACCGCGGGCGGCGAAGCGGTGCTGCACGCATGGCAATCCGACCGCGTCGGCTTTGAAATGACGAGCGGTGCGTTCGCTGCGGCATTCCCTGTCATGCTGGCCGGGATCCCCATCGGCACGCTGGTCGCCAGCGTCGCGCTGATCCTGTTCGTGTTCACCACCCTGCTGACGTGGAGCTATTACGGAGAGCGGGCGATTACATTTATCTATGACCGCATCCCGGGTTCAACCCGGCGCGGTGAGAAAATGCTGCATATCGGCTGGCGCGTCTTGTGGTGCGTTGTCATCTGGCTGGCCGCGGCGCAGCCTTCCGAACTGGTCTGGCGTCTGGGCGACATCTCCAACGCGGCGATGGCGCTGCCCAACCTGCTTGCGCTCGCGCTGCTATCAGGCGTGGTGTTCGCCATTGCCAAGGGCAAAAAAGACGCGGGCAAGACTTTCACCGCAGACACACCGGAAGAGCCGGAGGAATATTGACGGGCGGGCGCGTTTCGGCGCGCCCCCGTCAACCAGCGGTCTTGCTCACAGCATAAGAAAAAGGCGCTGCGGTTCATCCCCGCAGCGCCCTTTTTCTATCGGTAAGTCTCCGTTTCGCGAATGCGCTGTTAACGGATGCCAAACCAGCGTTGCAGAAGGCCGGGCTCTTCCATTGGCTGGATACGGCCATATTTCAGTTGGCGAGTCGAGGCATCGGTATGCGGACGCGGGTTCGACCAGGCGTCTGGTTTGCTCGAACGGATGGGTGCGGATGTCATCGCGTTGATCTCCTTGCGTAATCGTTTCATCTTATTGCCCATTTAAACCGAGCGCATCTACGTTGGTTCCCGCAATCATGTGGATAGAATGTGCAACAGGCACGATGAACGCCGCCCGGAAACGGGTGCAAGCATCACAAATCAAAGGGAAATGGCAGGGGCACAGAGACTCGAACTCTGGACCTTCGGTTTTGGAGACCGACGCTCTACCAACTGAGCTACGCCCCTGCACGAGACGCGCGCTTTAGCCGCGCCGTTTGCGATAGGCAACATCTGATGCGCCCCATCTGACCCACGATATCTAAAGCGCGGCATCTAAAGCACTGGCAATCGCATCCGGTATGGTATGCCGCTGGCCGCGTGCTATTTATAGCGGCACGATGCATTCGCCCATGCGCACCCCGATCCCGGTTGAAACCCTGCTGCTCGCCTATCGCAGCGGTATCTTCCCGATGGCTGACAGCCGCGATGATCCCGATGTTTTCTGGGTTGAGCCGCGTGAGCGCGCGATTCTGCCGCTAAACGGGCTGCATGTATCCAAAAGCTTGCGCAAAGTGCTTCGTCAGGACCGGTACCGCGTCACCATCAACACCGCTTTTGGAGAGGTCATTCGCGCCTGCGCCGAGCCGCGCACCGACCATCCCGAAAGCTGGATCAGCGAACGGATCATCGCCAGTTACCAGCACTTGCACGGCGCCGGACACGCGCATTCAATCGAATGCTGGAGGGAAAACGGCAGCGAAGCCCCGATATTGGTTGGCGGGCTATACGGTGTCGCTTTCGAATCGGTGTTTTGCGGTGAAAGCATGTTTTCGCGCGCCGATAACGCCAGCAAGGTCGCGCTTTGCTGGCTCGTCGCACTGATGCGCCGTGCCGGGTACAGACTGCTCGATTGCCAGTTCATGACCGATCACCTCGCCTCGATGGGAGCGGCCGAATTGCCTCAGCGCGATTACATGGCTTTGGTGGAGCGAGCACGGATGCGGCCCGGCGGGACGCTGGCCGATGCCTATAGCGCGCTGCTGGCCGAGGCAGGCGCGCATCCCGATCATTCGTCGCCGGGAAAGCTCATCGCGCAGTCCTTGACCCAGACATCGTAAATCGGGTGTTCGACCACGTTGAGGCTGGGCGAATCCTTGAACAGCCAGCCCGAAAATACGCGGGTGTGATCGCTTTGCCCCCGGTTCAGCACATCAACCTGCACGAAAGCGCCGGTTTCCTGCGGCATTTCCCACGGGGCGGTGCGCTCGCAAGCGGATAGCGTCAGGATAACGGGGCCGGATTCGATCGTTTCGCCGGGGCTCATCTCGAAATCCTGGCTGACATTGTTGCGTTTGTTGAGCAAGCCGATGGTCGCCACGCGGTCCGCCATCGTGGTCGCGCCGGTTTGCTGCGGCTCATCCGCTGCATCGCCAGCATCCGCTGTATCGGCCGCGCCTGCCGGCTGCGCCTCTGCATTCTGGTCAATCGGCACGGCGACCGGCTGCGCCTCTTCAGCGTCGGAGCCGCACCCGCCAAGCGATAGAGCGCACAGTATTACGCCCGCAAAAATCGGAGTGCGCACGGCCATGGCCTTCACCCTTCCGGGGACCACGCCTCGTAATCGCCGACTGCAGCAGCGCGTTTGCCGCCGCGTTCCAGCGCGCCTTGCGGTCGGTATGCCTGCGCGGTGCCGGTGGCGTTGGGAGTGTAATCAGTCTCCCAGATCTTGGCCGGTGGCAGGTTGCTTTCAGGCACATCGTCAAACGCGCCGTGCAGCCAGCCGTGCCATTCGGGCGGCACGCGGCTCGCATCATTTGCGCCGTTATAGATCACCCAGCGTTTTTCCGCCTGCGTGTAGGAGCCGGTTGATACGCCGGTGTCTTCCGCTTTTTTGCGGTAGTATTTGTTGCCTTGCGCATCGGTGCCGACATGGTCGCCGCCAACGCGTTTTGCCCACCACGTGGTGCCCAGCGTCGCGCCGTCCCACCAGGTGAAGATTTTTCCGAAGATTCCCATGCCGCGCGATTAGCGTAATTGCCGCCCCGCGCCAAGCGTCAAGATCACTCCGGTTGCGGGGGTGGCAGATCGAATACTACCGCATCGCCCGGCTCTATGCCAAGCTGCGCCGCGCGCCCGCCGACCAGTTCCAGAACGCCCGTGGTGATGCCAGCTGACGGCACCGATTCCATCGAATAGGGCACGGTATTCGCTGCGATATTGGTGATGCGCCCGTCGGTCCCGATAAAGATGATGTCGAGCGATAGCGGCGTGTTCTTCATCCAGAAACTGCGCGCACGCGGCGGATCGCTGGGAAAGATCATGCCTTCGTTCTCGCCCATTTCGGTGCGGAACATCAGGCCATCGGACTGCGCCTGCGAAGAGGCGGCGACCTCTACCCGGAACGGATGGCGGGTGCCCCCGCTTACCACCTCAAGGTTGATGACTTGCAGACCGGAGACCGGATGCTCGTCTGGATCGGCCTGCGATGCGGCGGCAGGGGCGGCGTCCTCTGCCGTGCCGACAGGCGCGCATGCCGCGGCGATCACCGCAAGCGCGGCGATGACTGGCAGTTTTGCAGAGGCAGTGAAATCAAAAGCCATCAGGTTCCCCGTCCTCTCGTGCTTCTTCCAGCCATTGCTCAATATCGCGGAGACTGCTTGCGTCCAGAATGAAGCGGACATGGTCGTATTGATGGCCCGCACGCAGCATGGCGGCAACCTGTTTCTCGCGCAGCTTGCGGCGCTGTTCAGGATCGCCTTCCTCATCGTCATCATCAGCATGGGCGGGCCGCGCAAAGGGGCCAAAGCGGCGTTTCGTCGCCAGCAGGACCGCAGCTTCGCGGCAGCGATATTCGCCCGGCGCGTTGTCTTCTCGCACAGTCTCTTCCACGCCCGCCGCCCACAGCGCCTGTTCAACCCGGCGCGCGCCATATCCCCGCCCGGTGAGATCGCGCGTCTTGGCCCGCGCATAGGCATCATCATCGACATAGCCGAGCTCTATCAACCGCGTGACCAGCCCCGTCACGTCCAGCTCCACCGCCCGCCCGTCATCCTCTGCCACGCCGCGTTCGCGAACTTTACGCGCCAGATACCCCTCAAGCTTGGCTCCGGTCGTCGCAAAGCGCGCGGCATAGGAAAGCGCCAGATCGCGCAGCGTGGTTTGATCGAGCGGGCGCGTTTTCTTGGCCACGCGCGCGTCTTTGCGCCCCTTATCTTTGCGGGGAGAAGTGCTGCGATCTGGTGACGAATTCGTATCCATTGAAACTTTTTCGCCTTATTCGTGCCACAGTCCTTATCAAATGCATAAGTCTGGACTGAGTCCGGCGCATTTGCCGGGATGGGTTTGGGACATGATAGGGTGCGCTTTGCCGTGCTGCAAATGACGGGTATCGCTTGAAAAATATGACCGACGACGCATTGACGCCGACGCCGAATGACTGCGACCTGCCGCGCATCCGCGCGCAGTTTGCGACGTTTGCCGAGGCCATCGATTACGCCGCGAAGAGCGAAAAGGGACTGAACTTCCACGATATGCGTGGACAACTTTCGCGGGTCTATCCTTATTCCGAAATGCGCGAAGATGCGCTGGTGATGGCCCGGCGCCTGATTGCTTACGGGATCAAACCGCAGGACCGCGTCGCCCTGATCGCGGAAACCGCGCCCGATTTTGCTGCGCTGTTTTGCGCCTGTGTCTATGTCGGCGCATGGCCCGTCCCGCTGCCGCTGCCAACCACGTTTGGCGGCAAGGACAGCTATATCGAACAGCTTGCGGTGCAGCTGAACAGCAGCGATCCGGCGATCCTGATCTATCCCGAAGACATTGGCGAAATGGCGCAGGCGGCCGCTGACAAACAGGGCTGCAAGGGCGAAAGCTGGCAGGATTTTGCCCAGCGCGATGCGCCCGACTGCGACCTACCCGAATTAAAGCCGGATGATATCTGCTATCTGCAATATTCCAGCGGATCGACCCGTTTCCCGACCGGCGTTGCCGTCACGCATGAGGCATTGCTGCATAACCTCTACGGCCATTCGACCACGATGCATCTGGGCGAGAACGAACGCTGCATCAGCTGGTTGCCGTGGTATCACGATATGGGCCTCGTCGGCTGTTTCCTCTCGCTCATCGCCAATCAGGTGTCGGGCGACATGCTGAAACCCGATGCCTTTGCACGCCGCCCACTCGCCTGGCTCGACATGATCAGCGCCAATAAGGGCAGCACGCTCTCTTATTCACCGACGTTTGGCTACGATATCTGCGCACGGCGCATTTCCAGCCAGAGCAATGTCGCTGAACGATTTGACCTGTCGCGCTGGCGCGTGGCGGGCAACGGTGCGGACATGATCCGGCCCGATGTCATGCAAAACTTCGTCAACGCGTTCAGCGATGCGGGTTTCAAGGCCAGCGCCTTCACCCCGTCCTACGGCCTTGCCGAAGCGGTTCTGGCCGTCACCGTGATGCCGCCGGGCGAAGGGATCCGCGTCGAACTGGTCGAGGAAGAGCGCCTGTCGGGCACTCCGCGCGATATCTCGCGCCCGGCCCGCTACCGCGCCATCGTCAATTGCGGCAAGGCGCTGCCCGATATGGAAGTGCAAATTCAGGGCGAGGATGGCCATCCGCGCGGCGATCACCAGATCGGCAAGGTCTGGTGCCGCGGCCCCAGCGTCATGCACTCCTATTTCCGCAACGAGGAAGCGACCGCAGACTGTCTCGTCGATGGCTGGCTGGATACAGGCGACATGGGCTATCTTGCCGATGGCTACCTGTTCATCGTTGGCCGGGCCAAGGACATGATCATCATCAATGGCAAAAACCATTGGCCGCAGGATATCGAATGGGCGGTCGAACAGCTGCCCGGCTTCAACCACGGCGATATTGCGGCCTTCTCTGTTGAGACCGAGGCTGGTGAAGAGGCGCCTGCGGTGCTCGTCCATTGCCGCGTTGCCGATCCGGTGGAGCGGGTCAAACTGCGCGAACAGATTGCCGACAAGGTGCGCAGTGTCACCGGCATGAGCTGCGTCGTGGAACTGGTTCCCCCGCGCACATTGCCGCGCACCAGCTCAGGCAAACTTTCCCGCGCCAAGGCGAAAAAGCTGTATCTGTCGGGCGAAATTGTCCCGATCGACCTCGCCGCCTAAGCTATTCTGCCGGGCTGCTCCATTCCGCGCGCACCGGACCCAGCGATGGCCGAACCGCCACGCTGACGCCGCGTTCGCTCAGAATATCGGCAGCTGCCTGCGCCTGTTCGGGATCGCCCACCAGCATTATCGGCACATCGACACGCGTTGATGCCCATTCGATCACGCCCAGTGCCCGCGATCCGGCCATTGTCGGCCCCTCTTCCCCAAACTCGATCACGGACGGCAACGCGGCTGCGGGCGGCAAGAGCTGGATCGTCCAGTCCGGCTCGGTCGCAGAAATGCGGTCTTCGAGCGCGCGGTAAGCCGCCAAGGTTGCCCCTTCGAGCACCTCGGCTCGGACCAGCGCACGGCGGCGCGTGCGGTCCACGGTTACGTCGCTTTCAGGAACGCCCGCCACCAGTGATAGCCGCTGTGCGAGGTCTTCGGCGCGGGCATTGGCATCGGCCTCTTCACTGGCGCGCGCGGCGCTAAGCTGGGCCTGTTCGGCGGCGCTCGCGCTGGTGCCGACCTGATACTGGACCAATGTCAGTTCCACCGGCTGTTCAAACCGGCCCGATAGCGAGCGTTCAATGGCAACCTCTGCTTCGGGTTGCAGCACCGGGGTGAGCATCGTCGCATTGACCGTGAGTGGCTCTGTCCCGAATTGGATATCCAGCTCGTCAATCAGGGAGCGGTTGTCGAACTGCTCCTGAATTTCCGACCGAACGATGCGCTGCGCGTTCGTCTCCCACGCAATCTGCTGGAGCGAGAAACCCAGCGGCACCGCCAGCCCGATGAACACGCTGCCCACGGCGACATTCTGGAACACCGTGTTGCGCTGGCTAAGCGAGGTCTTGAAACCATACAGCCGCGCCATGCCCCATGCGGTCAGCGCGATGGTGATAAGGTTGGTCACATACAGCAGCAGCGCGCCGGAAAAGACCGTCCAGTTCCACGTCGCGAGGCCAAATCCGACCGTTGCCAGCGGCGGCATGAGGGCGGTGGCAATCGCCACGCCGACAATCGTGCCCTCTCGCCCGCGGATCATCGCATACGCACCGGCAAGCGCGGAAAACAGCGCCACGAACAGGTCAAACAGGTTCGGCTGCGTGCGCGCGGCAATTTCCGGCGTGATCGTCTGGATCGGGGACATATACACCAGCAACCCGGTCAGCCCGATGGCCATCACGGTTCCCCAGGCAAGACTGCGCGCCGATTGTTTGAGCCATTGGTAATCACCGATGGCCAGCGCAAATCCCAGACCCATGATCGGTCCCATCAGCGGGGACAGCAGCATGGCCCCGATCACCACCGCAGGCGATGACAGCAGCAGGCCCAGCACCGCGATCCCCGCGCTCATCGCGGTCATGAACAGATACCGTTCGGACAGCAGGCAATCCTCGCGCCGCTTTTCAATCACTTCGGACTGATCGACCGTGCCGACCACATCGCGCAGCCACCAGCGGCGCAGACTGAAAACCACGCTGCCGAAGGTTGACGCCTGCTCCTTCACCTGCGTTGCCTCTTTTTCCTCGACCTTGTCGGGTGCGGCGGTGCCGGTGGATGGGCTTTGTGGTTCAGTCACGTGTGCTCACATTATTGGCTGTGCCGCGCGCGATTTGCAGCGCGCAGCGATGGTGCTGTCTGGTTCGCGCCGCATAAAGACCGATACCGGCGACAAAGGCAAATCGGCAGGTTCGCCAATTTGTTGGATAAGGCGGGGCAAAGACGCTAGCTTGCTGAAAATCTTGAAAGCCGTGTTTTAGATACCTAATACAGTAACAGAGATCAGGGCGCCGCACCGATTTGCGCAGCGCACGCCGAGGGAGCAAGCGACGAGCATGAGCACAGAGACTACGCCGAAAACCAAAATCGCAACGGCGACGAAAACCGCCACCGATTTCGAGCTGACACCGCCCGATCCCGTGCCCGAAATTGCACCTGAAAAGGCGGCGGGCCTTGTCCCTGTGTCCACCGAACAGAAATCGAAACTGGATACGAAAGTGGATGGCTTTGTCGCCGATCTGGTTTCGGTCGATGCGAACTCGCCAGAATTCGGTGAAAAGGTCGATCAGATCACGCGCATGGGTCAGGAACAGATCCGCGCTGCCGCCGCGCATTCCAACCGTTTTCTGGACCGGCCCGTGCGCGCCATGGATGCCGACAGCAGCGTGGGCAGCGATCTGGCCGAACTACGCCGCACCGTCGAAGACCTCGATCCGGGGCGCAAGAACAAGCTGCTGGCCCCGCGCAAGCTGTTTGGCATCATCCCGTTCGGCAACAAGCTGAAAAACTATTTCGACAGCTACACCTCTGCGCAGGGGCATATTCAGGCGATCCTTGAACGGCTGGAAGGCGGCAAGAAAGAACTGCACCTCGATAACGCGGCCATCGACACCGAACGCCAGAAACTGTGGGAGGCGATGGGCGAGCTGGAGCAGATGATCCATATCGCCAAAACGCTTGACGAGCGGCTGGAGGCAAAGGCGCTGGAGCTGGATTCCAGCGACCCGGCCAAGGCGAAGGCGCTGCGCGAAAGCGCGCTGTTCTATGTCCGCCAGCGCACGCAGGATTTGCTCACGCAGATGGCGGTCAGCGTGCAGGGTTATCTCGCGCTCGACCTCGTCAAAAAGAACAATGTGGAGCTGGTGAAAGGCGTGGACCGCGCCAGCACCACGACCGTGGGCGCGCTGCGCACGGCGGTGACGGTGGCGCAGGCGATGACCAACCAGAAACTGGTTCTCCAGCAGATCACCTCGCTGAACGAAACGACGACCAACATCATCGATTCCACCAGCACATTGCTGCGCGAACAGACCGCCCAGATCCACGAACAGGCCGCCTCCAGCACCATTCCGCTGGAAACGCTGCAACGCGCGTTCCAGAATATCTATGACACGATGGACGAAGTTGACGAGTTCAAGGTGCGCGCACTCAGCAGCATGAAACAGACCGTCAATGTCCTCACCGACGAGGTCGAGAAATCCAAAGGCTACATCGCCCGCGCCGAAGGGCAGGCGCAGGCCCAGTCCAAAGTGGCGAGCGGGCCGTCGCTGCTTGCTCTGGATAGCTGATGGCGAACCTCAGCCACGAGACCGACCGCGCCCTGTCAGACGGCAAGAGGCTGGTTCGGGACAATCGCACCGGCGGTCGCCACCGGTTGGAACCGTCGATTGGCAAGGGATCGGCCAATGCCAAACTGAAAAACTTGCTCAAGCGCGCCGGGTATTTCGGCGTAGCGGTGCTTGGTATTTTCATCGCGATCTCTGTCGCGGGCGCGGTTTTGGGCGGCATCGGTTTCTGGGGCATAGTCGCGGCGTTTTTTGCCGTTGTCGGGGCGGGCATTCTGTTTTCGCAATTTCCCAAGGTCAAAGTGCCCAAGCGCACCGAACTGGCAAAAGGCGATCCGAAACAGATGGTGGCGCGCACGGAATTGTGGCTGGAGGCGCAGCGCCCAGCCCTGCCGCCGCCCGCGGTCAAGATCGTCGATCAGCTCGGCGTGCAGCTCGATTCGCTCGGACTTCAGCTTGAAACCGTGGATGCGAACCATCCGTCGGTGCGCGAAGTGCGCGAACTGGTCGGTGAATACATCCCGGAAACCATCGACAATTATCGCAAGGTGCCCGAGCAAATGCGCGGTGAGGCTCATGCGGGCAAGACCGCCGACCAGCGCCTGACCGACAGCCTCGGCAAGCTGTCAGGCGAAGTCGACCGTGTAACACGCCGCCTTGCAGAGGGCGCGCTGGACGATCTTGCGATCAAGGATCGGTATCTGGAATACCGCTATGGCGGCGACGAATTGCTCGAAGACATGAACGCGTCCAACGGCAAGCAGGGCTGAGCCGGCAGATGCGCGTCAATCTGCCCCACGACCTCGGCAAAGAGGAGGTCCGCCGCCGAATGCGAGAGCGCAGCCACGAGATTGCAGGTTATTTTCCGCCCGGCATGGCAACAATCGAAACCACTTGGCCTGATCAAGACCAGATGGACATGGTCGTGACCGCCGTGGGCCAGCGCATCAATGGTGCGGTGGAGGTTTACGACGACGAGGTCGTTATCGAGATGAATCTGCCCGCAATGCTCGGCTTTCTGCGCGGAACATTGGAACAGGCAGTCAGGACACAGGCGACCAAACTGCTTGAATAAGCGGCGGTCGTGTCAGGAATTTTGGGGAACCAAGGCGTTACACCTAATGGTCCGTACGCAGACCGTGTAAGCTGGCGAGTGCCGCTTTGCATTCAGGGGCATTACCTTTAAAACTAACTGAACGCCCACTGCATTTGCACTGCATCGGAGTGATTTTTTGATCGGCAGCGCTGCCAAACTTGAAACTCTGCGATCCTGCCTGCGCAGCGCCACCAGTGCGAGCGCGGTTTTCGATCATATCCTTACCAACACTGAAATTTTGACAACACCCGACGGCGCCCTGCGCGATGCGCCCCGGGCCTGCCCGATGAGATCGCCATGAATCACGATTACCCCCCGTCCAAACTGACCGAATGCGACCGCGAACCGATCCACCATATCGCCGCCGTGCAATCCTTTGGCGGCCTGATTGCCGTGAACGCTGACTGGATGATCGCGCACCGTTCCATCAATTGCGGCGAGATGCTGGGGCTGGACGATTTGCCGGCGGAGGGTGACCGGCTCGCCGATCATTTTCTCCCCGGCGCAATCGACGCGTTGAAAGATGCCTTGCTGCGCCAATCGGGCGGCGACAACGTTGAACGGATTTCCGGACTGCAACTGGTGCGCGGGGGCGATTTGTTCGACTGCGCCGTCCACCCGAGCGAAGGCAAGGTTGTTATCGAATTCGAGCCGCATGCGGAGGAGGAATATTCCGATCACCTCGCTATGATCGGGCCGATTCTGTCACGGCTTGAGCCGATCCGCGAGCTTGATCAATTGTGCGTCAAAGCCGCGCAGCTGGTGCGCGAAATGCTCGGCTATGACCGCGTCATGGTCTACACATTGCACACGGATGAAAGCGGCGAGGTGATTGCCGAAAACCGCCGCGAAGATCTCAAGCCGTTCCTTAGCCTCAGGTTTCCGCGCGCCGACATCCCGCAGCAGGCGCGGGACCTGTTTCGCCGCAACCGGTGCCGCATCATCGCCGATATGGAGGCTGAGGCTGTTCCGATTGAACCGCCCTGCTCGATGTGCGGCGATCCGCTGGACCTTTCGATGAGCGTGCTGCGATCGCACTCGGAAATGCATGCCGAATATATGCGCAATATGGGCGTGCGCGCATCGATGACGATTTCCATCGTGCGTCAGGGTCGGCTGTGGGGCATGATTTCGTGCCACCATACCGAGCCCAAACTGCCGCCCTATTCACTGCGCATCGTGGCTGAAGTGTTCAGCCAGATGTTCTCGCTGTTGCTGGATAAAGTGCTTCAGGATGTGATCCCGCATGACAGTGCCTCGGTGTTGATGGGAGAAAATTACCACGCCCGCGGCGCACCGTCCGGCCCAGAAACGGCCAACGATACCGGCGGGGGCCCTGGATCGCGCACATCATGCGAAAAACGGTCCTCGCTTCCCGGTCACGTTCTGGTGGTCGAAGACAGCATGATGATCGCGCTCGACACCGAAGAGAACCTGAAACGGCTGGGCGTGGAATCGGTGCAGGTGGAAAGCGATGTCGCAGGCGCGCTGGCGTCAATCGCGGACAGGGTGCCCGATTTTGCGATTATCGATTTCAACCTAGGATCGGAAACAAGCGAGCCGGTGGCAAAAGAGCTGCAGGCCAAGGGCGTGCGCTTTGTGCTCGCCACGGGGTATGCCGAATTGAAAGACCAGATCGAACAACTTGGCGCGATTGGCCTCCTGCGCAAACCCTATGGCCGGGAAGAGATCGAAAAACTGATCACGGCCTATGCCAAGGAAACGCGCGAATTCAGCCAAGCACAGGACGGGTAAGCAGCGTTACCCCCGCGCGGGCGAAATTAATCGCGCTGATATCGGGGGCGTAAAGGCATTCACCAGAAACGGCGCGCGCCCCGCCATCGGCCAGCAGCTCGCCCGAGATCGGCAGCGCCAGCAACTTGCCCGAATATGTGTTCAACAGGTCTGCGTCAGGCGCACCCTGCACACGGTCAAACCGGAAATGCGGACCTTTTGCCAATAGCGAGCCGTTTTGCCCGGCGGCGCTTTTATGGAAAGCGCTGTATGGTCCTGTTTCAGCCACGGCGATGGCACGGTCGAGGTGCAGTTCGCGCGGCCTGCCGTAATCGAAAAGCCGAAACGTCGTGTCGCTGTTTTGCTGGACCTCCACCAGCGACAGGCCGGGGCCGATGGCGTGGACCGTTCCGGCGGGAAGATAGAAGACATCGCCCGCTTTCGCATCATGCCATGACAGCAGCTGTTCGATAGAGCCATCCAGCGCAGCCTTGCGGACAGCCTCGCTCGTCAATTCATTTTTGAAACCGATGGCCAGCTGCGCGCCCGGCTGCGCATCGAGCACCAGCCAGCATTCCTCTTTACCCACCTCTCCAGCCTTGGCGTCACTTGCGCGCGGATGGACCTGGACCGACAATTTTTCGCTCGTGAAAAGGTATTTAACCAGCAGATCGGGCAGTTCGGGGTGAGGTTCATACCAGATTTCGCCAATGCGCTGGTCGCGCTGTTTGGTAAACGGCATGGGCAAATCGTCGCGGCCCCACACTTTCGCGATCTCGCGGGTGGGGAGCTTTACCGGCATAGCGGAAGTGTCAGGCGCACTCACTGGTTCGCTGCGCCCGGCAATTTGCCGACCTGCTGCGCGCCTTCGCGGGTCGTGACCAGAACCTCACCATCACTCACGATGATGCAGACATTGTCGAGGCCGACAGCGGATATGCGCGGCCCGTCGGACATTGCGAGCACATTGCTGCAACCGGCCAAATCAGCCGGGCCGCGCGCCACGTTACCAGCGTCATCAGCGGCGGGGATCGCATCTTGCAACGCGGCCCAGTTGCCAATGTCGGACCAGCCCATGTCCGCTGGCACCATCGCTGCGCGGTCAGTGTTTTCCATGATCGCGTAATCAATCGAATCCCCCTTAATCGCGGCGAATTTCGCCTCATCGGGGTAAAACCGCGCGCCCTCACCCCGTCCCCCGGCCACGGATTCCTGCACCAGACGGGCCATTTCGGGCCGGTGCGTTTCCAGTTGCTGCATCAGGTGCCCAGCGCGAAAGGCAAAAATGCCCCCGTTCCAGCTATAATCCCCGCTCTCCAGATATTGCTGTGCGCGGGCCTGATCGGGCTTTTCGACAAAGCGGGCAATGCCGAACCCGCCGGGCATTTCATCCCCGCGAAGCAGGTAGCCATAGCCTGTTTCGGGATAGGTCGGCGCGATCCCGAATGATACCAGCCAGTCATCAGCGGCAAGCGCGGCTGCGGCCAGCGCAGCGGCACGAAAGGCATCAGGGTCGGCGATGTGGTGGTCGCTGGGACAAACCAGCATGATGTCGTCTTCGGGAAGCAGCGCCGCCGCCAGTGCGATCGCTGGCGCGGTGTTGCGGGCGCATGGCTCCACAATCAGCCGGTGACCCGCATCAGCGCCGTTTTCTCCGCCCAGCTGCGCCTCGATAAGGGCAATATGCTGCGCCCCTGCGACGACCAGCGGCGCGGCGAACCGGGCGTCACCAGCAACGCGGCTGACCGCCTGTTCAAACAGGGTTTGCTCACTGATCAGCGGCAAAAAGGGTTTCGGCCGGTCCTTTCGGCTAAGCGGCCAGAGCCGGGTGCCGCTGCCGCCGCACAGAATTACCGGATGGATCGGATTGGACATGGCCGATGAATGGCTTTCGTTAAAAGACCGGGGGTGAATACGCGCCCGCCCTATATCAGGCAAAGGTTACGATGCCAGCCCATTCCGCCCGTTCTGGCGCCAATACTTTGGGTTTATTGAGAAATTAGAACCACTTCTGCCGCCAGTAAAACGGGGCGGGCACGGGGTTTCCATTGGCATCCTGCGCCGGGCGGAACCGCAGGCGCTGTTCCACCAGCCGGCACGTGATCGCATCCGCTTCGGCATCGGGGCTGGCCCGGTAGACCGAGCAATTGCGCGCCCTGCCATCAATGCCGACAGTGACCCGTACGATCACCTCCGTCCCGCGCCGCGCATCGCGTCCGCCTGCGGGGATAGGGTAATCGCGCGCATTGTTGATTTCGCCCGAAATAAGGACCGGCTTGCTCACCGCGATGCCGCCCTGCCCGCTGCCGCTATTGCCGCTGCCGGTGCCTGTGCCGCGCCCCGCCGCCCCCGTGCCCTCGCCCGTTTCATTCGCGCCGGACTGTGTGGCCGTGCCGGTGGAGGACGCCTGCGGCAGGGGATCAGGCGTTGTTTTGATCGGCGGTTCGGGCGCGCTGACAGGCTGCGGCACGTCCTCGGCGCCCGGATCGCCCTGCGCGCCCTCATCCGGCTCAGGCTCGTTTTCAGGCGGCGGCGGATCGGGCGGACTGGTGATCGTAACGGTAAAGGCGGACACGACGCTATCCTCGACAGAGGCGGTCAGGTCCGGCGCCAGAGCACGGGCAATGCCATAAAGCGCCGCTGCGTGAAGTAGCACGATAAGCACGACCAGCCACCAGCGCGGGCGGCGCAGCGGACTGCGATAACGGGACTTTACGTGGGTCGGCATAAACCAGCTTTCGGCATTTTCACTCCATTATGAATGCGATCGCGCCCGGTTGTCGCGTGCTTTTCTTTTTTAAGTTCGCGGAGGTTAGCGATGCAGTGGACAATAACGCAGGCTGAGGCCGGCGGTTTCCCCGATAGGCGGGACGAGGAACGTCAGCGCGCGGCCCGGTTTGCCACCGGCCGCCTTGACGGCGCAACGCTGACGGCATCTTTAGCTGGGGCGGCTGTTTTTTTTCTGCTTGGCGTGCTCAGCCTTTCATTGTCCAAATTCGACGCGACTTTGGCGAGCATATGGTTACCCAATGCCGCTGCAGTGGCGTTTTTATTGCAGACACGGCTGCGTAACGAAATCCCGTTTTTCATCGGCATGTTTGCCGCCAGCCTGCTGGCCAACGCGCTGGCCGGAGCCACGGTGGGGATGTCGACGGTATTCTCGATCGCGAATGTCGCGTGCGTTTTGGTGGTAACGTCGATGACACGCCAGTACTGCGGCGACCGGCCCGACATGATGCATTTGCCCCACCTCGCGCGGTTCATAACTGCCGGAGGGCTGATCGGGCCGCTCATCGCGGCAGCAATTGCAGCGACGGCGATGGGCACAGACGCGCGGGCCATCTGGTCCGGCGCGCTGTCATGGTACCTCACAGACAGCATGGGCATGATCCTGATTGTGCCGACGGTGCTGCTCGGTTTCGATGCGATGCGGTCCCCCGCCCGCCTGTCGCAAGGCGAATGGCTGGAGCGGACCGTCATCCTGGCCGGCGGGACCGCAGGTGCGTTTCTTGTTTTTCGGCAGGATATTTACCCGCTGCTGTTCCTGATCCCGCCGATCACGCTGCTCTATGCCTTTCGCCTAGGCGGGTTGGGAACGGCATTTTACGTCCTCGCGGTCGCTATAGTCACAAGCGCGATGACATGGGCGGATTACGGCTCCATCCACCGCACGTCATCATCGCCGAGCGTTCAGGTGCTGCTTGTGCAGGGCTTCATCGTCGCAAACTTCCTTACCGGATTGCCGATTGCCGCGATTTTGACCGGGAAAAACCGCATCGTAGAGGAGCTTAACCAGGGCAAGCGGCAATTTAGCCTGTTGGCCGACAACATCACCGATGCAGTTATGAGATACACTTCCGACGGCACCTGCACCTACGCCTCTCCATCGGTTCGCGATGTTTTGGGGGAGGAGCCGGACCAACTTATCGGCCGGCGTCCGACAGACCGGATGCACGTGGATTCGCGTGACCGGATCACCCTGGCGCAGCGGCGGCTGTTGACCGGGGCGAGCGAAAAAGAGCGGTTCACTTATCGCCGGTTTCTGGACAGCGACGAAGGGATACCGGTGTTTATTGAGGCGGATTGCGCCGCCGCCTACAATCCCGTGACCGGCCAGCGAGAGGGGTTCGTGGTGTCCGCCCGCGATGTGACCAAACGGGTGGAGCTCGAACTGCAACTGACGCGCGCGCGCCGTCATGCGGAAAATGCGGCCAATGCGAAATCGGCGTTCCTCGCCAATATGAGCCACGAAATCCGCACCCCTATGAACGGCGTTTTGGGATTCTCGGAATTGCTCCTGCAAAGCGATCTTGATCCCGATCAACGGCACAAGACCGATCTGATTGTGCAATCGGCGCGGTCGATGATGTTGCTGCTCAACGATATCCTTGACCTGTCGAAGATCGAGGCAGGCCAGATCGCGATCGAACATGCACCGATCGACTTGTACCGGACTTTGTTCGAATGCACTTCGCTCCATCAGGCGAATGCCGAGAAAAAGGGGCTGGGACTGTCTTTAGAGCGTGAAGGCCAGCGTGAGGTCATGTCAGACCGTCCCGCCGAAAGCGCGTCCGAATGGATCATAAGCGACGGGCTGCGCATCCGTCAGATCGTGCTCAATCTGATCGGCAATGCGGTGAAATTCACCGAAACCGGCAAGATCATCGTCCGCTATACGATTGACGATACAATGCTGCGGATTGAGGTTCGCGATACGGGGATCGGGATCAGCGATTCCCGTATCGGTTCGATTTTCCAACCCTTCACACAGGCGGAAAGCGACACATCACGCCGGTTTGGCGGGACCGGGCTGGGCCTTACGATAAGCAGGCAATTGGCCGAATTGCTGGGCGGATCGATCGAGGTCGATAGCAAGGCAGGTGCAGGCTCATGCTTTACCCTGACGCTGCCTGCGCTGCGCACCGCACCGCGGCCTGGACAGGAAAGCCCGCGCGAAACCCTCTCGTTAAAGGATTTGCCGAGCGATGCCCGCGTCCTTTTGGCCGAGGATCACGACATCAACCGGATGCTCGTCTCTGAAATGCTGGAACGCTGCGGCCAGAAAGTCGCCATTGCGCATGACGGGAACGAGGCGATTTCCATGGTCATGGACAGTATGATGCGCGGGGCGCCGTTCGACCTTGTGCTTATGGATATCCAGATGCCGGGCTGCGACGGATACGCCGCCACCCGCGCGATCCGGGCCGAAGGGATCACCCCTGAAACGCTCCCTATCGTCGCACTCACTGCAAATGCCTTTCCCGAAGACATCGCAGCGGCCCGTGACGCGGGGATGCAGGCACACCTCGCCAAACCTTTGGTCTTCGCCGAACTGGCCCGCGCGCTGCAACGCTGGCTGCCGACCCGAATTATCGACAGCCAGCCAACTGCCAGTGGCGGCGCGCAGCGCGATAGCCACGCTTCCCCTCCAACGGCGGACACAGCACGCTCGCCGCGGAGTGCGAGGCCGGGCGACACCGCCGTTCCGCAAGTTCAATCGTCCGAGCTGATCAGTCGCTGGAAAGAACGGCGCAGCGAAGCTGTCGAGGCGGTACGAAAGGCCTCGCGCAGCGGAACGCTGTCGGACGGCGCGATGACAGGTGAGGCGCGCATGGAGCTTGCCCGAACAGTTCATAAACTTGCCGGAACAGCCGCCATGTTCGGGGAGCCGGAACTTGGCGAACAGGCCGCCGCTTTTGAACGCGCACTGCGGCAGGAGCAATCGCTGGGCGATCAGGCGATGCTTGCAGGATCGCTGCTGAACCTTGCGGACAGCAATGCAGATGGCGGCGAGACAAGGCAAACGGCATGACGCTCGATCCGGTGATGCGACCCCGCTTCAGGCGGTAGTCTGTCCGGCTGCCTGCACGTGGCCAAAATCGCTATTCCGCGATCGCCGCGTCAGAGCCGGTGCGCCATAATTCACCGTGCAAGAACAAGCGCCCCAAACACAAACGGCGGGACCCGAAGGCCCCGCCGCTGCTGTTTCAAATAATCGGAATGCTGCGAATTAGAATTCGTAGCGCGCACCGACCTGGATACGCCAAGCCGAAGGCGAGATCGCGATGTCGTTGTCATCATCCGGGTTGAAGCCAGAGATGATGTAACGGCCTTCGTCGTCAACGCCGCCATCGACCAGGTCAACAAACTGATTGCGCGAACGCAGGACGTTCCAGCTGCTGTCGAGGATGTTCAGGAAGTTGTCGAAGTCCACGAAGAGCTCGACACGGTCTTCCTTGATACCCGTCAGGCTGCCGATGAATGGCAGTTCCTGGCTGAACCGGACATCCATGTCATAGTACCAGTCATTGGTGCAGCTGTTACGCGCGATGCTTTGACCCGGAGTGAAATCACACTGGTCAGCGACATCGCTATTCGCGAGATAATCGACGAGCGAAGCAACTGCTGCGGCGTCGGAATCTGGCGAAATCGCTGCGTCGTTCACACCTGTCGGGATGTAAAGCAGTGCGTTGTCGCTACCCGATGCACTGTCGTTGAACACGCCGCCGCCATCAAAGGTCAGGCTGTACGGACGGCCCGAACGTGCCCGGAAGAACACGGCGAGGCTGGTATCGTACCCATCGAAGAACTCTTCGCGGAACGCCAGCGACGCGGTGAAGTTGTGACGGGTTTCGAAGTTCGACGTCGAGATCGCAGGATCCTGACGGTCAAACGCTGCGGTCACATCATAGGACGACGTTGCAGTCGAGGAACCGACGTTCCGGTTGTTGTCCGAATCGGTGTAGGCGTAACCAAAGTTGATGCGCGTACTGCCGCCATCGGTGAATACGCCGCCATCGAACGTTTTCGAAAGGATGGCCGAGAAGCTGTGGCTTTCATAGCTTGGGCCATTGGTCAGCTGGATGTTGTCATCCCGGCTGGTGCCGAAGCAATCCGATGTGACATTGGAATAGGTGGCACCGGTGCCGCCTGTTCCGTCCAGCGTGGCGTTACAACCATCCCGCGTTGCGTCGATGGCCCGGTAGATCGGACGACCGTCAACCGTGAAGCCGTTGATGCCGAGGTCAGGGTTAACCGCCTGCGACAGATCGACGAAGTTCAGCGTGTCATTGAAACGCGAGTAGATGTAGTCGAGGTTCAGACGCCAGCCCGAAAGGAACCCGGTTTCGCTGCCGATTTCGGTCTGGAAGCCAAGGTTGGCACGGGTCACAGTCGGAACGTTGAAGTCCGGATCGGTCGACTGAACGTCAGCGCCGCCCTGCGCGGCAGTTGCCGCACCGGCATTGATCGCGCACTGCGGGAAGCCGGTGAAGTTACCACCTGTAACAACATCGATCTGGCCGGTTGTGGCATCGGTCGTCAGTTCGCTGGCATCGCAATCGAAGGTATCGCCGTTCGCGCTCGAGAAACCGTTGTTCGAGAACGCATTCGAGAAATACACGACCGGGTCACCGCCGGAGAAGATGCCGACACCGCCGGTCAAACGGCTGTTCGAGAAGAAGCCGACATTGTCGAATTCGTAAGTTGCCGAGAAGCGCGGCAGAATTACCGGCTCAAGACGGCCAAACGAAACGGCGTTGGTGAAACCGTAACGATCAAAGAAGTTCGGGTTCGGCGCCGGTGCATCGCCGTCATACAGTTGGACGCGGATGCCGGTGTTGATCGAAAGCTGATCGGTCGCCTGCCATTCGTCCTGCGCGTAGACCGAATAGATCTGACGGCCAAAGCGTGCAGCTGCATTGTTGATATCGCCATCGATGCCGGCTGCGATTGTACCACCGCCAAGTGGGCCGCCGCCAACAAGGTCATCAACATCGGCGAAGACGCTGGAGAAGGCACCGTCAGCGACAAGGCCTTGCTCGAAATCTTCGAGACCGTCGAAGAACAGTGTGCCGGTTGCGTTGATCGCGAAGAGGTTGAACACCTCAAGATCGTTCACTTCTGCACCAAATTTCAGGAAGTGGCCGCTGCCTGCGTCCACGTTCATCTGGAAACGGGCCTGGTTGATCGTGGTGTCGAGCTGGTTGGCCGAACGGAAGATGCCCGGACCAGTGCTCAAAAGACCGTTTTCGGTCGAGGTGCCATCAGGTGCAACACCGACAGCCAGACGCACGGTCGGGTTTTCGGCCTGCGCTTCGCCAAAGCCGAGTGGGCCCTGAACGTCGCCCACTTCAGCGCGGCTGACGCGCAGTTCGGTGGAGATCGTGTCGCTCCAGTCCGAATACAAACGGACCGAATAATAGTCGGAGATCGTGCCTTCGTCTTCGAAGCTGTTCAGGCCGGTCAGGTTCTGGCCGCCAGTGTCGCTTTCGACGTTGGTTTCTTCGAGGCGCTGATATGTCCCCTCAAGGCGGTGATCGTCGGTGATCTGCGCGTCGAGACGACCAAAGTAACGAACGGCGCTTTCTGGAAGCTGGGTCGGGTAACCGCCAATATCCTGGCCATATACGTCGCGCGCGATGCGGGCGAACTCGTCAAACTGGGCCTGCGAAACGAATTCGGCTTCGTTGGTGAAGCCGCCGCCTGCTGGGCCGAAATTGTTGCCTTCACCCAGATCGGTTTCTTCGTAACCAAAGCTGAAGAACAGGCGATCCTTGATGATCGGGCCGGACAGCGTAACGCCCCAGCGCTTCTCTTCGCCAGCGTTCAGCGGGCGGCCGTCGATGTCGTCAGCGAACAGGCTTTCGTCGAAATAGGTGATGAAAGCAGAACCGCTGAATTCGTTCGAACCGGCTTTGGTCACAACGTTGACCAGACAGCCGGTGAATTCGGAATATTCAACGTCGAACGGAGCGAACTCGACCGAAACCTGATCGACAACATCGAACGGAAGCGGGAGCGAGTTACGTGCAGCAAACGGGGTGCCGTTCAGACCGAAAACGTCGGCTTGGACGATGCCGTCAACCGTGAAGGTGTTCGAACGATCGTTGCCGCCGAGGCAGGAGATACGGTCGACTTCGTTGTCGCGGTCAAGGCTGACGCGCGGGTCGATGCGGATGATGTCGCGCACGTCGCGGGTGATCGACGGGAACGCTTCGAGCGTATCGGTGCCGAATGCGGTGCCCGGGCCAACGGCTAGCTGGGTAACCTGCGCGCGGGCGCCGGTAACGATGATTGTGTTGTCGCTGCCGCCTGCAACGGTCGGGGTCAGCGCGAAGTTGAAGCCGGTGTTGCCCGAAATGGTGGTGAACACGTCTTCAACGCTCTGGCCTTCGTAACCAGCAGCGGTGACCGTTACGGTGTAAGGGCCGCCCGGCTGGAGCGAGGCAACGCGGAAATTGCCGTCGGCGCCGGTGGTGCTGGTGCGCGTCGCGTT
Organism: Erythrobacter sp. MTPC3; assembly: GCF_042854385.1. Taxonomy (NCBI): domain Bacteria; kingdom Pseudomonadati; phylum Pseudomonadota; class Alphaproteobacteria; order Sphingomonadales; family Erythrobacteraceae; genus Erythrobacter; species Erythrobacter sp. MTPC3. The sequence continues at coordinate 43,627 of NZ_BTGP01000011.1, read as the reverse complement.
GGTGCGGGTGTCGACGATGGTAACAACCGCGCCCGGCAGGCTGGCACCGGTTTCGTCGGTGACCTGGCCTTCGATGCCCGAAGTAATCTGCTGCGCGGCAGCCGGTGTTGCGATGGTGGCGGCCGCAGAGAGACTGACGACGCTCGCTGCCAAGAGATATTTAAGTTTCATGGATTAGCCCCTAATCACGAAGTAAGCTGTTGAACGGCGCCTTCACTAAGCGCGTTGCGCTGCACAAAAGCGACTGTTTTGTGACAATTCGATGAAACTGAAATCGCGGTGCGCCACGTTTTGCTGCATCGCGGTAAAAACCGGCGCTCTAAGTCCCAGAAACCAGCGGATTTGAAGGTGAGTGTTGCACCCAAGCCACGAAATTTTTGTATTTTCGCGCTTTAGAAATCTTGCGCAGCGATTGCCCTGTTTCGCGCGCGCAGCGCCCTAGCCTCGAAACCGAATCCAGAGCCGGGCATCCAGCAGCCGATCAGGCGAGATTGATCTCGCGCAGGCGCTGCATCAGGAAATCGTGCGAGCTGATCGGCGTGTGCGCAGCGTCCACTCCGCCTTCACCGACACAGCTTGGCAGCGGCTCGATCATATAGTCGGGGCGGAAATGCAGGAAAAACGGCATCGAATACCGCGACCGGCGCGCCGCCTCTCCGCTCGGGTTCACAACCCTGTGCGTGGTGGAGCGCAAAACGCCATTGGTCAGGCGTTCAAGCATGTCGCCGACATTGATGACCAGCGCCCCTTGCGGCACGTCAACCGACAGCCACTCACCTGTTTTGCTGAGCAATTCCAGCCCGGCTTCTTCTGCGCCCAGCAACAGGGTGATCGTGTTGATATCACCGTGCGCAGCAGCGCGGATCGCGCCTTCGGGCGCTTCCGGGCCAAGCGGCGGATAATGCAGCAACCGCATGACCGAATTGCCATCCTCGACCGTCGGCGCGAAAAACGTCCGCTCCAACCCCAGATGAAGGGCAATCGCCTCTAGCACGCGCAATCCGGCATGATCGAATGCGGCGTAGAGTTCGCTGAAGGTTTGTTTGAAACTGTCGACTTCGGATGGCCACACATTCGGCGCCATGAATTCGGCCAGTTCGTGCCCCTCATCAATCGAGCGGCCAACATGCCAAAATTCTTTCAGGTCGGATATCTCGGCGTCTTTGGCCTTTTCCGTGCCAAACGGAGTGTAGCCGCGCGCACCGCCGCCGCCTTCGACCTTGTAACCGCGCTTTACATCGTCAGGCAGCGCAAAGAATTCGCGCGATTTCTGCTCGGCGCGGTCAATCAGTTCCTGCGGAATGCCGTGATCGCGAACGATGGCAAAACCGTATTCGGCAAAGCTGCCGCCCAGTTCATCCGCGATATCTTCAAGCGGCTGGGACAGCGAAACGCTGGCAATGCCAGCAGTGGATCGGGTGGTCGTTGGTGCGTCAGTCATGGCGGCGCTTTACACCCGCAGATGCAATCCTGCCAAGGGGTATGCGAATCACATTAAAGCGGCAAGAAAATGCTCGCCAACGCAGCGCTCATCAGGTTTGCCAGACTGCCTGCGGCCAATGCCTTCAGCCCAAGACGCGCGATCACCGGGCGCTGGTTCGGGGCGAGGCCGCCCGTCACCGCCATCTGGATCGCAATCGAGGAGAAGTTGGCAAATCCGCACAGCGCGAAAGTCACGATGGCACGGCTGCGATCCGTCAGTTCTCCGGCTGTCATTGCGCCCAGATCGATGAACGCGACAAATTCGTTGAGGACAATCTTCGTCCCGAACAAGCCGCCGGCAATCTGCGCCTGATCCCAATCCGAAATGCCGATCAGGAACATGACCGGGGCAAACAGATAGCCCAGCAATTTCTGGAAACTGATCGTGCTGAGCCACGCCGCGGTCTGCTCCCCGAAAGGCACACCAAGACCCGAAGCAAGCGCGACAATGCCTGATCCAATCCCGCCAAGCAGTCCGTTGGCAAGCGCGACCAGCGCGACAAACACCATCACCATTGCACCGACGGCGACGGCCAGTTTCACGCCTGTCTGGGTGCCCTGCGCGGCGGCTTCGATAATATTGGCGGGGCGCTGTCCCTCTTCAAAGGTTTCGGCCATTTCCACCTCGGCGGCCTTACCACCTTCGACGATGGCTGCCGGGCCCTCTCCCGAAATGCGCGATTGCGGCAGTTCGATCTCTTCGCCGTTTTCGTTATACATCGTGACACGGGTCGCCTGAGCAGGAACGCCGGAGCCTGCACGGACCTGCGCAGCGGCCATCTGCCCCACGTTTTGTGTGGCACCGCGCGGTTCTTCGTCATCAGGCATGATGATTTTTGCCATCAGGATACCGCCAGGTGCCGACATGAACGCCGCCGCCAGCAAAAACGGCACCGCTTCCGATCCGATAAAACTGGCATAGGCGGCAAGGATGGTTCCCGCGACACCGGCCATCCCGACGCTCATCAATGTAAACAATCGCGCGGGCGATAATGATGCGAGATAAGGCCGCACGACCAGCGGGCTCTCCGATTGGCCCACGAAGATGTTCGCTGCGCTGCCCAGCGCCTCAACCTTGCTGATCCCGGTGATCCAGCCGATCGCCCCGCCAACCCAGCGCACCAGTTTCTGCATGATGCCAAGATGATAAAGGATCGAGACGATCGCCGCGAAGAACACGATGACCGGCAGGGCCGCGATGACAAAGGTGTTGGCGAACGGATTGTTCTCCATCGGGCCGAATACGCTGGTGATCCCGACCTTCGAATAATCGAGCAGCGCGATCACCCCGTCGGACAGGAACTGGATCGTCGCCACCCCGAAATCGGTGCGCAGGACGAGCAGCGCCATGAAAGCTTGCAATGCAAAGGCCGCGCCCACGACGCGCAATTTGATCCGGCGTTTGCCGTTCGACAGCAGAAAAGCGACACCAAGGATGGCCGCAATGCCAAGCAGGCTGAACAGGTTGGACGCGATACTGTCGCTCACGGCTTGGAGGCCCCCGGTATTTAGTAAGTGTGACGATCCCGTGCGCTATCGATGCAGCGCGCGCAGTGTGCGTGGCATTTTGCAAGTGCGAGCGCAAGAGCGCGTCCGCCCGTGTTCCCCGCCGGATGATGGCCGCCGGTGAAAGCGCGCGCTGCGTGGCTTTTCTTTTCCGGCCGCGCCCCTTACCCCGTCGGGCATGAGCGAAACTGATACTACGGCGAAACCCGCCATTGCCATGCCCTTGGGCTTGTTCGTCTACCTGATGCTGTATGGCGGCATGACTGTTCTGGCAGGGGTTCTGGCATACAAACAGGTGCAATTGGTGCCAACCGATCTTGCCGTGGAATCAGGCATTTTCGCGTTTCTGATCCTAGTCGTGATTTCGAGCACGGTGTCCCAGCTTTACGGACAGAAATACGCCACGCGGATCGTGTGGCTGGGCTTTGTCCCGCTGCTGATCGCCAGCGTGCTGATGCAATTGGTGCTGGCGCTGCCGCCATCGGTTGAGATGGTGAATGGCAGAGCAGAGGATCTGGCTGCGTTTGAGCAGGTGCACAACACCGTATGGCGGGTCTGGGCCGCGGGTCCAGCCGCATATATCGTGTCGCTGCTGCTCAATATCTGGATATTCTCGCGCCTGCGCGGCAGCGGCGAAGGTACGACGATCGGATTGATGATCCGCGGCGCCATCGCCTCCGCGCTTAGCCAGGCGGTGGATTCGGTGATTTTCATCACGCTCGCGTTTTACGGCCTGTTTCCGATCATGGACCTGCTCATTGGACAGGTGATCGCAAAGGTCGTGCTGTCGATTGTGCTGGTGCCGTTCCTGATCACGGGCGGCGTAAAGCTGGCACAATGGCTGGACAGCAAGAACATCGAAGCAAGCTGATCGAGCCCGACATACCGGCACGAAGGCAGCGAAGCGGTAGCGGAGAGAATATGGTGAGCCCTGCTGGGTTCGAACCAGCGACCTACTGATTAAAAGTCAGTTGCTCTACCGACTGAGCTAAGGGCCCCAAAGGGTGCTTGGCGGCACTGTGTGCGCCAATCGGAGCGCTCACCTAGGCAGGGCGCGCCCACTGGTCAAGCGTTTGGATCGATCCGGTGGTCTTTTCTGCTTTTTCGTCCCGCTTAATTGGCCGCGATCTGCGTGCCTTCATGTGCGGCGACCCAATGCGCGATGATTTCGCGATTGGTTGGTGCGCCCCTTCGCGCCTGCGTCAGCAGAGCGCGCGCTTCGCTTTTCGCCCCGCCCTTCTGCCATAGCGCCCAGCCCAGCGTATCGAGGACCACCGGGCTTTCCGGTGCTAGCTCATACGCTCTGCGGGCAAGCGCAACCGCGGCTGCATGCTCGCCCAACTTGGTCTTAACCGCCGCTGCGTTGTTCAAAAGAGCGGGATCGCCGCGCCCATTCCCCTCAAGCAGAGGGGCGTAAATGGCATCCGCCTGCGCCCAGTTGCCAGCGCGAATCGCATCGCCTGCTTTGCGCATTGGCTCAGAAATGTTTGGCGCTGCGTCGCGGCGGGCGATTGCGGCCTTGATCGCAGCCACATTGCCGCGTCCCGATTGCTTTGCAAGGTCAAGCGCCATCAGCAATGTCCCGCCATCGGCCTGAGGGTCGGCAATTGCCGGCTCGATCGCCTCCCACGCGCTGTCGACCTCGCCCCCCTCAAGATAGCTTTGCGCAAGCACCCGGCGCGACAGAATATCCCCGCCAGTGTCTTCGATGTAGCCTTTCAACGCCAAAATCGCCGCGCCATTCTGGCCGCGCGCTGCATCGATAAATCCGCGTAGCCGCGCAAAGTCGGGCGCGCTCGCGATGGCAGGCGGAACCTGCTCGATCAGCTCATACGCTTTCTGAATGTCACCGCCATCATAGGCCATTTGCGCGAGGAACAGCATTCCAACGGGATGCGTAAAGCCGCTCGCGCTGGCCCGCTCAATCCATGCGGTGGCTTCTTCGTCATCGCCCCGATCGCGCGCAATCGCCGCCATGGCGAGGAGTGCAGTCTGTTGCATCGGTTCTTTTGCCAGCACTTTTTCGAAATGCTTCGCCGCCGATTTGGGCGCGCGCTGAGCCAGATCCATCTGACCGGCGAGCAAATGAGCCTGCGTCACAGTTTCAGACAGGACAAGCACCGGCGCAAGACGCGCGCGGGCTTCGTCCCGGCGCGACAGCGACCAGAGCCGCTGCGCATCGATAGTGACGAGGCGGGGATCGGACGGGAATGCTGCCAGACCCTCGGTCAGCCGGTCATACGCCTGCGTGTATTCTCCCTTTGCCATGTCCAGTCCGATGGCGGCGGTGAATGAAAGCGGCTCGGCAAAATCGAGGCTCTGGACCATGTCCCCGGCGGCCTGCAGGTAATTGCCCGCGACATAGGCCTCGGTCAGCTTGGCCTTGACCAGCGGCGTGGCCGCTTCGCTTTCGGTAAGATGCTTGTATTCGGTGATCGCGCGGTCCGGATTGCCCAGCGCCATCGCGACATCGCCAGCGAACATCCGCAGCTCTGCATTGGCCGGATCAGCCTTCAGCGCCTCCGTTGCATATTCGAGCGCAATTCGCGGAGAGCCATCAGCCAGCGCACCCTGCGCAGCGGCATAGGGATCGGCGGGCGGCGTGTCGCAGCCCGTGAGCGGCGCTGCCAGCACAAGCGATAGCGCCATAAACGAAGATGCGCGGCGCGCAGGCAGATTCGCAAAACTGGTCATGCGCGCTGTCGTACACAGGAACGCTTAACAGGTGGTTCGCAGCGATTAATTGTCGGCTTTCCTTACAATCGCTCCATTATCCGGAGCCGCGTTAACCAGTGAGATGCCCTCAATCGTTTGGCCCGCGCAAGAGTGGCACGCCTGTTGCTTAACCAATGACGAAACTATTCGCACAGGACGGAAAGACTATGAGCAAGATTTTCAAAACCGCCGCCATGGCTGCCGCGGCAAGCGCGGCGCTGGCGACAGCAGCACCGGCATCAGCCGCGATTTTCGAATACAAGATGACCAATGGGGACGTCTTGACCATCGACACCGAGAAACAGACCGGTTCATGGACCGGTGACAAACTCAACGCGACTTTCACCAGCCCCGATTTCGCAAACTTTGAGGGCGGACCAACGCCGAGCTTTGCCGCAACCCTTACCGAAATGGACGGTGTTCGCCTGATTAATGGTACAGAATACACCGATACCACCGTAAACGGCACACGCACGCACCCGCAAATGCTCAAGTCGATGGGTGACGGTAAGTTCAACCTGTGGTCGTGGTGGGGCGATCCAGTGGTCGCTGGCGATTACGTCAAGAAGGTTGGCGAATATACCGTTGTCGACGTACCCGCTCCGGGCGTAATCGGCCTGCTGGCACTGGCGCTCGCCGCGCTAGGCTTTGGCCGTAGTCGCCGTCGGCGCAAACTTGCTGCCTGATTGCCCACGCAAAAATCTGAAATTCGAACGCCCGGACGCCCAGCGCAGTCCGGGCGTTTTACATTCGATCAAACAAAAGTGACTATCTGCAGCGCGCGGCGAGGTGCGCAATGGTCAGACCGCTGACCGGATCACGCCAGTCCGGGGCGATGGCTTTCGCAGGCTGAAGCACAAAATCGCGTTGGCGAAATTCGCTGTGAGGAACCGATAGCGTGTTGTCGCTCCAGATACCGCCGCTCCACAAGATAATATCGAGATCGAGCACGCGGTCGCCCCAGCGCCGGCCCGGACGCCGACCGAATTCCGCCTCCATCCGCTTGAGAGCGGCCAGGAGGGCCAGCGGATCGTATTCGCTTTCCAGCACACACACGGCGTTGGCAAAACGGCGCTGCGCCGGTCCCATGGGCGGGCTGGCAATGATGGGAGATCGCGCCGCCACCATGCCCAAAGCGGCCATTTCCTCCATCGCGGCGCGCACGATTTCTGGCGGGCGGCCATAAAGGTGGTGCCGCCGGTTCGATCCCAGCGCGATCAGGTAGGTGCTGCTCAAATGTCTTCTGCAATCCGGCCATACAATTGCGGGCGGCGATCGCGGAAAAATCCCATCCCGGCGCGGTGCTTCGCCGCGCTGGCGAGATCAAGAGACGCGATCAGGACGCCGGTGTCCTTCGCGCCGAATTCGGCGGCAAGATCGCCCCACTCATTGGTAATGAAGGAATGGCCATAGAAACTTTGCTGGCCCGCACCGCCATCATCGCCCCCTTCCGATCCGATGCGGTTGCTGGCGACAACCGGCATGCAGTTCGAAACCGCGTGCCCGATCATCGCGCGCCGCCACATCCGGCTGGTATCAAGGTCCGCGTCGTACGGTTCTGACCCGATTGCGGTAGGGTAGAGCAAGACCTCGGCCCCTTTCAGCGCCATCACCCGCGCGCATTCGGGATACCACTGATCCCAGCAAATGCCGACGCCGATGCGCACGCTCTGCCCGCTGTCGCCGGGCACGTCCCACACCTTGAACCCGTCATTTCCAGGGCGGAAATAGAATTTTTCCTCATAACCTGGCCCGTCAGGAATGTGGCTTTTGCGGTAGGTGCCCATGATCGCGCCATCAGGGCCGATCATAGCCAGCGTGTTGTAATAATGATGCCCGTCGCGTTCAAAAAAGCTGGTGGGGATCGCAACGTTGAGCCGTTTGGCGAGCGCCTGCATCGCAATCACGCTCGGGTGATCGGCAAGCGGTTTGGCGAGCGCAAACAGCGCCTCGTCTTCTTCCCGGCAGAAATAGGGGCCGGAAAACAGCTCTGGTGGCAGGATCACCTTGGCCCCGCGCGTGGCGGCGTCTTCGGCCAAAGCCGACACGGCGGCGATATTGGCGGCCTCGTCTGGTGATCCCAGCGAAAGCTGGAGGGCGGCGACAGTCAGTGTGTTCATGCCGCCGCCCTTTAGGCTCAGTCGGCTTTCTTGAAAAGCAGCGTCATGCGGTCGCTTTCACCTATGGCGAGATATTGCTCGCGGTTATCATCGCCGTAACGCAGCACCGGAGGAAGCGTCCACACGCCGCCCTCCCAATTGGCCGGATCGTTCGGGTTGGCGTTGACCTCGCTGCTGCCCGCAAGTTCAAAGCCGTTGGCCTCGAAAATGGCGACGACCTGCTCGGTCTTCATATAACCGGGCGCAGGCGAGTAATCGTCGAAGCTTGCATCGGCGGGCGCGCGGTGCTGGACCACGCCGACCATGCCATCATCTTTGAGCATCATGCGCGCTGCATCCAGAACATCATCTGCGGTGTTGCCATTGGCAAGACCGTGCATCGAACGGAAGATCAGCACCCGGTCCACTGTACCGGCGAGCTCTTCGGGCATTTCGTCGAGTTCGAATGCGGTGATATCATCGGCGGACATGCCGCTGGCCTCTGCCATTCCGGACTTGAATGTCTCGGTCCAACCCTTGGCGCGGGCTTCCTGTGCGCGGTTGCTATAGGTGCGCGCGTCACTGTCCCCGTTGAACGCGATATATTTGCCCTGCGGCATGATCCACGGGGCCAGAACGCGCGTATACCATCCGCCGCCTGGTCCGTATTCCGCGACGGTCATCGTCGGTTCAACCTGAAAGAACGCCAGCGTTTCAGCCGGGTTGCGATATTGGTCACGGGCGCGGTCATCGGCGCGGGTTTCTGCGGCCAGAACCTCGGCCAGTTCAGGCGCATCGGTATGATCGTCGGCGGCAATTGGGCTGGCTGCGGCAAAGGTGAGTGCGCCGGCAATGGCGGCAAACGAAGCGAATGAAAGCGGTTTCATAGGGGATCCTCTATGCTGATGTTGCGTGCTGCATGTCCTGACGCAGACGCGCCTTTATGACAAGCCCGTGCCGCCAGCACTGGCAATACCGATCAGCCCACCTATGTCATTCGTCGAAAAGGAGATCGAAAGCTCATGGAACAGGCAATCATTGCAGGCGGCTGCTTCTGGTGCACCGAGGCGGTGTTCAAGGATGTTATCGGCGTGACCGAAGTTGAAAGCGGATATATCGGCGGCGAAACCGCGAACCCGACTTACAAGGAAGTGTGCACTGGCAGGACCGGCCATGCAGAGGGCATTCGCGTCACTTTCGATCCCGACACCATCACCCTGCCTGAAATTTACGACGTATTTCTGGGCACGCATGATCCGACCCAGCTGAACCGTCAGGGCGGCGATGTCGGCACGCAATATCGCAGCGCAATTTTTCCGCTTTCAGACGAACAGGCCGCCGAAGCCGAAGCGGCCATCGGGCGCTGGAACGCTGAAAACGGCGCGATGGCCGTGACCACGATAGAAGGTTTGGACGGCGGATCGCAGGGCAAGGAATGGTATCCGGCAGAGGATTACCATCAGGAATACTGGGAAGGCGAAGGGCAGCGAAACCCCTATTGCCTCGCTGTAATCCCGCCCAAGATCATGAAGCTGCGCAAGAGCTTTCAGCAATATGTGAAGGAAGACAGTTAGGCTTTACGCCAGCGCGCGATGAAAAACCCGTCCAGCCCGCCTTGCTCTTTAAGCATACCGGGGTGGGTGCGGACCCAGCCTTCGCGCGTTGGTGAAATGCCTGCAGGCAGTTCTTCGGCGGTTACAGGGACCGGCTCCAAATCAAAGGTTTCGTCGATCCAGCGCGCCTGATCATCGCCTTCTTCGGTTTCGAGCGAACACACCGCGTAAACGAACATCGCTCCGCTGGGCAGCCATTCGACTGCCTGATGGATCAGCGATTGCTGGATTTCGGTCATCTCGCCGATCTGGCGCGGGCCGATCCGGTGGAGCACGTCGGGATGGCGGCGGCAGGTGCCGGTCGCGGTGCACGGCGCATCGAGCAGGATCGCATCGAATTGCTTGGCCGGATGATAGGTCAGCGCGTTGGCCTTCACCACTTCCGCTTCGAGAGCGGTGCGTTTTAAATTGTCGCGCAGCATTTCAAGCCGTTTGCCGCTTATGTCGAGTGCGGTGACGTTCCAGCCGGCTGCGGCGAGGCCCAACGTTTTTCCGCCCGGCGCAGCGCATAGATCGAGCGCTCGCCTGCTGGCACCCGCGCCTTCGCCCGCGCCCAGTAACCGCGCGGGGATTTGCGCGGCCAAGTCCTGCACCCACCACGCGCCTTCGACATAACCGGGCATCTTCTCAATCGGCGTGCCGCGCGGCAAACGCACATGGCCTGAGGCAAGGCTGACACCGCCCATCGCCACGGCGCGTTCATCACTTTCGGCAGGGTCTTTTAGCGCCAGATCCACCTCCGGCGGATCGATCAGGCCGGGCGCGACCGCGGTGGCCATCGCGCCCCAGCGCACGAGCACCGCGTCGGGCATGGTCGGCGCATCAGGCAAGGTGACCTCGCGTTTCATCAGGGTTGAGAATACCCCGTGCGCAAGCCTGCGCGGGCCGCCCGACAGCAGCGGCAGGCAGGTCGCGATGACAGCGTGCGGCGGCGTGTCCAGCCGCAATGCCTGCGCCAACATCAATCGCAGTGCGGTGCGCGGCTTGGCGTCATCCGGCAGGCGTTTCTTCGTCGCGCTGTCGATCAGCAGGTCGAGATCGGTGAGCCAGCGCAATGTCTCACCCGCAATCGCCCTTGCAAGGGCACGATCGGCATTCGCGTCCACCCCCTGCAAAGCGGATTTTTCGGATTGCTCGATTGTCTCTCCGCGGCGCAAAACCGCATCGAGCAATTTGAGCGCGGCGCGGCGCGCGGGGAAACCTGGTGCATCTTGCATGGACGATGCTCATAGAGATATTGAAACCAAGCGCCAGTCTGCGCGTTCACATCATACCATGACCAAACAAAAATCAGCTGCCGCTAAAAATTTCAAGAAGCCAGCGCACTGGACCAACGATCCCGCGCCCGAGCCGAAGGCGGTCGATCCATTGAAGGATGAGCCGCGCGCGCTATCCCCGACCCGCTACGGCGACTGGGAACGCGAAGGCATCGCGTGGGATTTCTGATCGCTTCATTCCAGAAGCACTGAACAGAACAGAACAGTGGTAATAGCCGCTGCAAGGGCGACCGCCCGCCCGCGCCGAGGCGATTGTTAGATCGCGTGAGCGAGGAAGTCGCGCGTCGGATGGCGTGCGCAAATCAAAGCTTTTTGAACTCGACTTTCAGCCCGTCCTTTGGCTGAGGGATCGGCCATTCCTGCCAGTCCGGTGAATAACCGTCTGCTACTTCGATGCGGTATTGCTGCAGCACCTGCGCCAGCAGCACCTTCACCTGCATATACGCAAAGTGCAGTCCCAGACACATATGCGCGCCGCCGCCAAACGGCACCCAGGCATACTTATGCCGCGCTTTTACCTGCTCGGGCGTGAAGCGCATCGGATCGAATGCTGACGGGTTGTCCCAGTATTCCTCGGAATGGTGGGTCCAGTAAATGTTGATCCCGACATGCGCGCCCGCTGGCACATGATACCCTTCGTATTCGAAATCTTTCAGCGCGCGGCGCGGCATTGATGGCACGGGCGGCACCATGCGCAGCGCCTCCTTGAACGCCATTTCAGTAACTTCCAATTTGCCCATATCATCATAATCAAGCGGGCGCGGATTGCCCGACGCATCGGGACCGCCCGTAACCGCGATCAATTCCTCGCGCACTTTTTCCTGCCACTGCGGGTTTTTCGCGAGGTGATAGATCAGCGATGTTGCGCTGGAGGTGATGGTGTCATGCGCGGCCATCATCAGGAAGTTCATGTGATCGACCACTTCGCTGACCGGCAGCAGCGATCCATCTTCGCGTGTGGCGGTGGCAAACTGGCTGAACATGTCCTGCCCGCCGCCTTCCGCGCGCCGTTTGTGCGTTTCAGCGGTGAAGTAATCGACCAGAAAACTGCGGCCATCGACGCCGCGCTTCATCTTCGTGAAAGGCAGCGGTTTGCGCACCGGCGCGACGGATGCCTGCACCATGTCCACAAACGCGACGTTGATCTTGTCCGCCTCCGGCCCCCACGGGATGCCGATGAAACTGTCTGCGGCGAGGTCCAGCGTCAATTTCTTGATCGCGGGATAAAACTCCATCCGCCCTTCCCAGTTCGCGACATCTTTCGCGATGCCGCGATTGAGCGCGCCCGAATAGTGGCGCATCGGCCCCGGCTTGAACGCAATCGACAGCGCGCGCCGATCAATCCGGTGATGATCGAAATCCATGAGCATCAGCCCGCGCGGGAACAACTGGTCCAACACCGGCCCCCAGCCTTGCTCGCTGGAGAAAATCTTGTCCTTGTTGAACAGCACCATCTCGTTCGCCTCGGCGCCGATCAGGGCAATGTTCCAGCCGCCGAATGAGTGCGTTTTATAGACCTTGCCATACTTCGCGATCATGCGCCGGGTGAAACCATGCGGATCGGCCAGCTGTTTGAACGTGTTGCCGACAACCGGCCAGCCCGCCTCGCCCGGAATATGGGACAGGTCGTCTTCGGACAGGACGCCTTTGGACCAGTGTTCAAAGGTGGTCGGCGAATGCGGTGCAAGAGTAGCCATGGCGAGGTCCATATCCAGTTCGGATTAACAACTGACCTCTGTGTAAATAAGCCTGCGCGCTAAATCCAGCCGGAAAGCTCGCGCCGGATCATCGCGTCGATCATCGTGATCCCGCTGGCGGAGACATTGAGGCAGTCGAGCACGGCAAATTCCTCGCCCCCTGCCTCAAGAAATTCATCGCGCCCCTCCAGCGCGAGCTCTTCCAGCGTCTCGACGCAATCCGCCGCAAAGCCGGGTGCGGCCACGATCAGACGCTTTGTACCCTTCTCACCTTCGGCAACCAACGTGTCGTCGGTCGCAGGTTCCAGCCACTGGGCCGGGCCAAAGCGGGACTGGAATGTCGTTTCAAACCGCACACCGTCAAATTCAGCCCGCGTCGCCAGCCGTTCGCGCAGCAGGCGGGCGGTCTTGTGGCAGTGGCAATGATACGGATCGCCTTTTTCCAGAGTGCGCTGAGGCATGCCGTGAAACGACATAAGCATCGTCTCCGGCTTGAACGAGAGCGCGCCAACCTGCCGGCTGAGATCATCGGCCAGCGCATCCAGATACAGCGCATCGTCGTGATACGGCGGCACGAACCGCAGCGCGGGCTGCCAGCGCATTTCGCCCAGCACACGGGCCACCTCATCAAACACGGTCGCGGTCGTCGCGGCGCAATATTGAGGATACATCGGCGCGATCAGGATGCGGTCGCAGCCTTTCGCGGTCAGTTCTGTCAGGCGCTGCTCGATCGAAGGAGAGCCGTACCGCATCGCGTAATCGACCACGATGTTTTCGCCCAGATCATCGGCAATCGCCTCTGCCTGACGCGCAGTTATATCAGCCAGCGGCGATCCGCGGTCGGTCCATATCTTGGCATAGGCCTGCGCGCTTTTTTGTGGGCGGGTGTTGAGGATGATACCGCGCAGGATCGGCTGCCAGGCCAGTTTCGGGATCTCGATCACGCGCGGATCGGAAAGGAACTGTTTAAGGTACCGTTTGACCGAGCCGGGGTCAGGGCCATCAGGCGTGCCAAGATTGACCAGCAGCACGCCAATAGAGCCGCTGTTTACCGGCGGGTGATCGTTGGGAAGGCGTTGGGGGTGCCAGGTCATGATGGGGTCAACGCCGCTGGGGCGATCTTTATCCTTGATTGTAACAAATACCCGAAGGGCACAGCCCCCCAGCGATTATCAGATCCCACCTGAAAGTAGGGGCAGACGCCGCAGTCGCAAGCCCGTGGCCGAAAACAGCGCGTTTGCAATCGCTGGCGGAGCGATCACCGCGCCCAGTTCACCGGGGTCCGCGCTGGGGGCAGTGCTGGGGATAAATTCGATTTGTATTTCAGGGCAATCCTCCAGCGTGGGAAGCCCTAGATCAGCGTAATCGAAGCTTTCCGGCAGACCGGCGCGGAACTGCAAGGCGTTGCCCAGCGCCACGCCGATCCCGAAAATCAACCCGCCTTCGATCTGCTGATGCGCGATATCGGGATTGATGATCCGCCCGATATCCACCGCCGCGCTAATTTCTACCACGCGCACGCCGCCTTCGCCCTGACGTGCGGTGGCCACGCAGGCAATGCGGCCGCCGGTGCGCGGATCGCCGATACGGTAACAGGCAATGCCCTGGCCGCTGCCTTGCTCACCGCCGTTCCAGCGGGCCATCTGGGCCGCGCGTTGCAGGCACGCGGCAAGCCGCACGTCATCGCCCAGCATGACCATCCGGTAGGACAGCGGCTCCCTGCCGGTGGTGGCCACGATTTCATCAACGAAGCTTTCGATCGCAAACGCGGTGTAGCTGTGCGAATTGCCGCGCACCCGTCCGACAGGAAGGCCAATCTCAACAGGGATATGATCGACCACGACGCTGGGCAACCGGTAGGCAGGCACCGCACCTTCGCAGGCGAGCGCGTCTTTTTTCCCCGCGCTTTCGCGAATGGCTGCAGCACTGGTGCGATTGCCGAACAGCCGCTTTCCGAATTCGTGGCTGGCAGGCGGACAGGCGATCCTGAGGCGCAGCGCCTCAATCGCGGCATCGCCTGTCTGTGACAATTGCGCGCCTACCAAAGTGTAAGATGGGGTGCGCGGGCGGGCCTTTATCATCTCGTCGCGGCGGGACCATGTCAGCTGGACGGGCCGGCCCAGCTCTTTTGCGATCACCGCGATTTCAATCGCGTGATCATGTTCCAGCCGGGCATCGAAACTGCCGCCTGCCGGCATCGGGTAAAGCGCGACCTCTTCCACCGCGAGGCCGACCGCTTTTGCCGCTGCCCTGCGCGCCTGTTCGGGCGCTTGTGAGGCAATCCAAAGTTCCAGCCGGCCGTCTGTAAACCGCGCGGCTGCACTCGCCGTTTCCAGCGGAGCCGCAGGGGCAGGCTCCACCTCGTATCGCCGCGCCATGTCAATGCGCGTCATCGCCTCTTCGCCAAAGCCGGTTTCCGCGATCCGAAAAGAGGCTCCGCCATCGACGGACGTGCGAAGGCGTGCGTTTATCTCTGCGCTGCCAACCGGAAAAGCCGTGCGAAATTGCGGCTTCATCGCCTCCAGAGCCTTTTGCGCGCTCCACCAGTTCGTCGCCGCCACCGCCAGCCAATTGCGCGATTTCACCGCGCCAACGACGCCCGCGACATTGTCCGCTCCATCCGGCTCGAAACCGGTCAGCTCAGATCCATCATTCGGGCCGTGCCGAATCGCGCAATAGACCATGCCGGGCAGGCGGACATCGCTGGCAAACTGGTATGATCCATCGACCTTCGAAGGCAGGTCGATACGGGGGAAAAATGGGGGCGCATCGGCCATATCGGGCGCCGGGCTCGCTTCGGGAAATTCCGGGCGGAGCGGGGGCGGCTCGGGCGCATCGCGCTCCGCCGCGCCTGCTGCCAGCTCTCCGAATGTGGCGCGGTTTTCCCCTTGCGAAACGATGCCGCGTTCGACCAGGCATTCTTCCCAAGACACGTCCCAGCGATCCGCTGCTTCCTGCGCGAGCATTGCCCGCGCGGCGGCGGCAGCGGAGCGGCAATCATCGGCGAACGCATCGACCGCAGTTCCATCGGCGGTCGCGGTAAAGCGCGCTTCGCCAGCGAACCGTTCGACAAGAATGTCATCGGTCGTTTCCGACAGACCAGCGGCGACGGGGTCCCACATCTCCATCCATCGCCGCGCGAGCGGGATGTTGGCATAGGCGGCGGAAATCGGCGCCGGCTCGACTGCGACCTGCCGCCAGTCCGCGCCCAGTTCCTGCGCGATGATCTGCGGCAGCACGGTCGTGATGCCCTGCCCCATTTCGGCCTGAGGGACGGCGATAGTGACCACGCTGTCTTCGGCAATTTTAAGATAGGCGCTGTAAACATGCTCGCGCGCGCCGGGTTGCAGCGGGACGGGATAATTGCGGGGCAGGACATACCACGCGACCAGCAGACCGCCACCAATGGCAGAGCCTGTCAGTATGCCACGCCGCGAAACCTGCATGGATTAAACGTCCTTTCCGCTCAGCCAGTTAGCGATCCGCGCCGCAATCGCTTCGAATGGGGCGGCCCCTTCGCCGCTGCCTGCCGCAGGAGGCTGACCTGCATCGCCGCTGATCCGGGTTTCCAGCCGCAGCGGTACGCGGCCAAGGAACGGTATTTCAAGCGCGGCGGCGAATTTCTCCACGCCGCCCTGTCCGAACGGATCGCTCAGCTCGCCGCAATGCGGGCATTCATATCCGGCCATATTTTCAACCAAACCGATGATCGGCACCTCGCCTTGCTCGAACAATTGGCCTGCCCGCGCAGCGTCGATCAGGGCGAGGTCTTGCGGCGTGGAAACCAGCACCGCGCCATCAGGCTTGCTATCAGCCATCATCGACAATTGCACATCGCCTGTGCCAGGCGGCAAGTCGATCAGCAGCAGATCGGTGTCGCCCCAATCCGCCTCTACCAGCTGTCCCAGCGCCTTTCCCGCCATCGGGCCGCGCCACGCCAGCGCCTTTCCCGGCGCGACGAGATGCCCCATCGACAGCACTTTCACGCCGTGCGGACTATCCAGCGCGATCAGTCTTTCACCCGATGCCTCAGGCTTCAATTTTTCTGTGGCGAGCAGTTTGGGCTGCGAAGGCCCGTAAATGTCCCCGTCGATCACGCCGACCTTGTGCCCTGCCTTGGCGAGGGCGACCGCGATATTGGTCGTCAGCGTCGATTTTCCCACGCCACCCTTGCCCGATCCGATGGCGATGATCCGCGCCCGCTTGCGCTCTGCGACGAGAGCGACGCGCACATCTTCTACGCCAGCGACATCCTTCAAAGCCTGTTTGAAGGCCGCCTCAAGCACATCGCGTTCCTCGGGGCGCATGTCGCCGGCGTCCGCGACGATGATTGCGCGGCCATTTACAAGCTGCGCTGACTGCACCCGGCCAGCGATTTTGTCAGGTAACGCAGCGCGTAGGCGCGCATCTTCACTGCGCGAATTCGGTTCGGGTTTCCGGCCTTCTGTCATAGCGATGGGCCTCTATCATCAAATTCGCAGCCGCCACCCCTGTTTTTCGCCAGATAGCGTACCTATAACGGATGTATGCAGATTTTTGATCGTTTCAGAACACGCCTTGGCAGCGCCGGACAGTCCCTCGCCATGGCTGGAAAAAAGAACCCGTGGGGAGGAAGCTCCGGCGGAAGCTCCAATGGCAATAATGGCGGCGGAGGAGACGGCGGTCCATCGGGCGAAGGTTCCGGCGGATCAGACGGTCCGCGCAATCCGTGGCTGCCGGGCGGCGGCACCGATGCCGGAAAACGGCGCTCTGCCAGTATCGAAGATATTTTCAAGAACCGCGGTCCCGAAGGTCCGCGGCGCGGCGGCGGCACAGGCGGCCCCGGTTTCCGCTTTCCCGAAGGACCGGGCGGACGCAGCCTCGCCCCCGTGCTTACTGTCGGCGTCCTGGTGATCGGCATCCTGCTATCCAGTTTGCATCTGGTCGATCCAAAGGAAAAAGCGGTCGTCAAAACGTTTGGTGAATACAGCCGGACGCTTGATTCCGGTCTGCACCTTACGGCACCGTATCCGATCCAGACCGTCGATATCGAAGACGTTGAGGGCGTTCGCGCCGTCAACATCCCGACCTCGGGCGAAAACGCGAAACTGATCCTGACGGGTGACCAGAACCTTGTCGATCTAAGCTACATCGTGCGTTGGCGGATCAACGATCTGGCGGACTTCAAATTCCAGCTCGCAGAACCGATCGAAACCGTAAGCGAAGTGGCAGAGGCCGCAATGCGCGCGTCCGTCGCTGAAAAGACGCTGGATGAAACCTTTACCGGCGCAGGCCGTGCTGAAATCCAGCAATCGGTCCGCGAACGGATGCAGGCGACGCTTGATGCATATCGTTCCGGCATTCAGGTCGTCGGCGTCGAAATCGCCAAGGCCGACCCGCCCAGCGAAGTCGTCGATGCGTTCCGCGACGTTTCTGTGGCCGAACAAAACGCCGATGCCTCGCGCAACCAGGCGCGCGGTTACGCCCAGCAGACAATTGCAGGCGCGGAAGGTGAAGCCGAAGCATTCGACAAGGTGTACGAACAATACGCCCTCGCACCCGAAGTCACTCGCCAGCGTCTTTATTACGAGACGATGGAGCGTGTCCTCGCCCAGACGGACAAGACCATTCTGGAAGCAGAAGGCGTGACACCGTATTTGCCGCTGCCTGAACTGCGCCGCCGGGCCGCGCCCGCGCAGGGCGCGCAGATCACCGTGCAACCCAATCAAACTCAGCAGGGGCAGTAATCATGGAAGCTCTCTGGAATAATTACCGCTGGGCGGTCATCGCCTTTGCCATCGCCATCATCGGCTTTTTCATGAGCGCGTTTATCGTGAATGAAGAAGAACAAGTCGTCATCGTGCGCACGGGTGAACCGGTCCGCACACTGAACACACCCGGCGGGTCTTATTCTGCCGGACTGCATTTCCGCTGGCCGCTGATCGAATCGGTCAGGACCGTGGAAAAGCGTGTCCTCGACCTCGAAATGACCGAAGAAGAGGTCCTGTCCAACGACCAGCAAAGGTTGCTTGTCGATGCTTACGCCCGGTTCAGGATCGTCGATCCGATCCGCATGGTGGAACGCGCAGGCACAACCGACGGTGTGCGCACCGCGCTTGAACCGATCCTCAACTCTGCCCTGCGGCAGGAGCTGGGCCGCCGGACGTTCGCTGCAATGCTGACCGCCGAGCGCGGCAGTGCGCTTGCCAATGTTCGCGAAAACCTTGACCGCGAGGCTCGTCAATACGGTGCCGAGGTGATCGATGTGCAAATCAAACGCACCGACCTTCCATCGGGCCGCCCACTTGAGTCAGCATTCCAGCGGATGGAGTCGGATCGTGAACGCGAGGCACGGACCATCCGTGCGCAGGGCACACGCGACGCGCGGATCATCCGCGCCGAAGCCGACGCCGAAGCGGCGCGCATTTTTGCCGAGGCATTTGGCAAGGATGAGAGCTTTTACGATTTCTACCGTGCGATGCAGAGCTATGAAAGCAGCTTTGCCAAAGGGGAAGGCCGCGGCGAAAGCTCGATCATCCTGTCGCCCGACAACGAATATCTGCGTCAGTTCAGAGGACGCCGCTGATCGGGCCGTCTTCCGACGAACCGCTGATGATACGCTACCGACTACAAGCGTGTTCAATCGCGGTTAAGCGGGTCTAGGCGCATGGTAACAGGATAGGGGTAAGAAACTCTGGGTCGGAACACGAGGCGGTTTTCGCCCGTTACAGGCCCGTAAAGAAGGAATTAGAGGACGTGAATAACGTGCGGTACGTTTATGGACTGACAAGTGCGCTGCTGGTTGGCGGCGCTGCGGTATCACTTATGACCGGCCATCCCGCCGGCGCGCAGGTTGCGCAGAACGACAGCAGCGTGATGAGCGATGTGGTTCCGCGCGCAGGTGCACCCTCCAGCTTCGCCGACCTTACTGAACAGCTGCAGCCCGCAGTGGTCAACATCGCCACCCGCCAACGGGTCGAGGTGACGCGCAACCCGTTTGCAGGCACACCTTTTGCCGAGCTGTTCAATCGCCGCCGCGGCGGACAGCAGCAACAGCAGCAACCGCAGACGCGTGAGGCGCAATCGCTGGGCAGCGGCTTCATCATTTCCGCCGACGGTTTCGTGGTGACCAACAATCACGTGGTCACACCGAACAACCGGGCCACGCTGGAAGAAATCACCGTCACGATGCCGGATGGCACTGAATACGAGGCGGAATTGATCGGGTCGGATGCCCAATCCGACCTCGCCGTGCTGAAAATCAATGCGCAGCGCACATTCCCGTTTGTGAAGTTCGGCGATTCAGCCGCGACGCGCGTCGGCGAATGGGTCGTTGCCATCGGCAATCCCTTCGGACTTGGCGGGACAGTCACCAGCGGCATCGTTTCCGCTGTGTACCGCAACACCGGACAGGGCGGCGCATATGACCGCTATATCCAGACCGACGCCAGCATCAATCGCGGCAATTCGGGCGGGCCGCTGTTCGACATGCAAGGCAATGTGATTGGCATCAACAATGCGATCTTCTCGCCATCGGGCGGAAGTGTCGGCATCGGTTTTGCGATCCCTTCTGAAATTGCAGCGCCGATTGTCGACCAGCTTAAAGAAGGCATGGAGATCGAGCGCGGTTTCCTGGGCGTTGGGCTTGAGCCGATGTCGGATGATCTTGCCGATTCGCTTGGCCTTGCCCGCAATCGCGGTGAAATAATCCAGAGCGTTCAGGATGACAGCGCCGCTGCCGAAGCAGGCCTGCGTCCCGGCGACATCGTGACCGAGATCAACGGCAACGAAGTTACCTCGGAACAGACCGTCTCCTTCCTCGTGGCCAACCTGTCACCGGGAACCAGCGTTCCGATCACGGTGCTGCGCGAAGGGCGCGAAGTGGCGGTTACCGCCACCCTGGGCCGCCGACCGAGTGAAGAAGAATTGCTGCAAAGCCAGCAAACCTTCGACCCGGAATCGGAAGAGCCGATGAACCCGGAAGAAACCGACAGCACCATCGCGGAAAAACTGGGCCTTCAGGTGCTCGCCATGACCCCGCAAATTGCGCGCTCACTAGGCGTCGATGAGGGTACATCGGGCCTAGTCATCGGTCAGGTCGATCCAAACTCCGATGCTGGCACAAAGGGGCTGCGCCGCGGCGATATCATCCTGTCTGCGCAGTATAATCCCGTGACCACGGTCGAGGAACTGCGCGGCGCGATTGCCGCTGCCGAAACAGAGGGACGCGATGCCGTTCTGCTTCGCATCCAGCGCCGCGGACAGCCGCCGCGCTTCCTGCCGGTCCGCCTGCGCTAAGCGGGATTTAACACCCACATGAAAAAGGGCGCTGCAGCAGATGCTGGCAGCGCCCTTTTTCGTATCCCATGCAGCCACAATTATTGCTGCGCGGCGGTGTCCTGCTCCGGCCGGATCACGCGCACGCCGTCTGGCACCCGGCCCGATGTCTGCTGGCGCTGCGGGGTGCCGGGATCGGGCGCAGGCGCGGTGCGATTGTTACCGCCGCCGGGCAATTCCCCGCCTGTCGCCCGTTCAAGGAAATCCTCGCTCACCGCAGGCGGCGGATCGACACGCGGTGTTTCAATGCGGCCCTGATCGACCGGCGGATCGCGCTGCTCGCCCTCAATATCGAACGGATTGTTCGACGGATCGCGGCGGCCCGGCTCAATCAGATTGCCGTCTTCGTCGATGAAGTAATAATCGTCCGGGTCGCCGTAGAGATATTCCTCATCCGGCTCCAACCGCCATTCCGGCAGGTTCAACTCTATATCGAACTGTTCGACCGGACGATCCTTCACCGCATAGCGCATATAGGCGGCAAATGCGCGCGCAGGCGAGCGGCCGCCCTGTAGGCCGGGCACAGGCTGCGCGTCATCGCGGCCCATCCACACACCTGTTGTCACGCCAGAGGAAAAGCCGACAAACCAGCCATCCTTGTTCGAACTGGTGGTCCCGGTCTTGCCCGCGACCGGCCTGCCGATCTGCGCCGCGCGGCCCGTGCCAGTCTGGACCGCAGTTTGCAAAAGATCGGTCATTCCGGCCACGACATAATCGGCAACCACAGTGTTGCGCCGGGGTTCTTCGCGTTCGTATAGCGTTTCACCGCTGGCGGCGGTGACTTTCAAGATGCCGTAAGGCTGCACCCCCACACCTTTCGAAGACACGGTTGCAAATGCGCGCGTCATGTCGATCAGGCGAACTTCGGAAGAGCCAAGCACCATCGAGGGGAAGGTGGAAACAGGCGTGGTGATGCCAAACCGGCGCGCCATTGATGCAACCGTGCCGAAGCCGACTTCATTGCCCAGTTGCGCCGCGACGGTGTTGACCGAATAGGCAAAGGCGGTGCGCATGTTGGTTTCACCGATATTGCGCCCGTTGGAATTGCGCGGGCTCCAGTTATCAATCGTAACCGGGGTATCAACCACGCGGTCGTCGGGCGTGTATCCCGCCTCCAGCGCGGCGAGATAGACGAACAGTTTCCAGGACGAACCGGGCTGGCGCATCGCGCTGGTTGCGCGGTTGAAATTGCTCTCGACGTAATCGGTGCCGCCCACCAGCGCGAGGATCGCACCGTCGCGGTCCAGACTTACCAAAGCGCCTTGCGCACCATCGGGCGTGTTGGATTCGATCGAGGCGGTGGCAGCGCGCTGCATACCGACATCCAGCGTCGTCCAGACCTCAATCGGAGCGAAAGTTTCCGGCAACAGGATATCCAGTTGTGGCAGCGCCCAGTCGGTGAAATACCGCACCGAATTTTGTCCGGCCTGCTGTTTCAATTCAACGGTATCGACGTCGACGCTGGCCTGCTGCGCGGTGATATATCCCTGCTCGCGCATCAACCGCAAAACCGTGCGCGCACGGGCGACGGCAGCATCGACATCGGCGGTGGGGGAATACCGGCTGGGCGCTTTTACCAGACCCGCGATGATCGCGGACTCCGCGACGGTGAGATCGGTGGCCGGGTGACTGAAGAATTTGCGGCTCGCGCTGTCGACACCGTATGCGCCGCCGCCGAAATACACCTTGTTGAGATACAGCTCGAGAATCTGTTCTTTGGAGAATTTCCATTCCAGCGCCATCGCCAGCACCGCTTCGCGCGCCTTACGGTCGAACGTACGGTTGGAATTGAGAAAGACGTTGCGGGCGAGCTGCTGGCTGATGGTCGACGTGCCGCCGATACGGTCATCGCCGGTCACCCCTTCGATGATCGCTCCGCCGAGCCGGTAGGGGTCGATCCCGAAGTGCGAGAAATACCGCCGGTCTTCGACAGCGACCATCGCATTTTTCATGTTGTCGGGGATGTCATCGTAATCGAGCCATTCGCCGAAACTTGGCCCCAATTCGACGATTTCAGACCCGTCTCGCGCGCGGACAAGGATGGTCTGGGCGTTTTGTGTCGCTTTTAACTGGTAGAAACTGGGAATTGACCGCGCCGCAAAACCGACCGCAAATGCAAGGAAGATCGCACCCAGCAGCGCCGCCGCGCCGCCCCACAGTGCCAGCCTTTTGGTCCAGCGCCAGATCGGCGATTGCGGCTTGCCGGATTTTGCGGAGCGGGACGATTTGGGGCTGCTCTTGCCCCGGCGTGAACGGGTACCCGAACCGGCACGCTCAGCCGCAGCCCGGCGAGAGCCGCGCTTGCCCTTGTTCTGCAATCGGTCACCCCGTTTCGACATGCTGCTTTACCGGTCCATGCAATAAAATGGTCGTCCCGGCAGTGCATAGGCAAGTTGTAACCCTGCGTGAACACTCGGCTTCACATTGTTCGCGGTTTGGATCGGGGATTGCGCAAGCAGGCTCAATCGTCCTTGTCGAAATCGAGCGCGGCGGAATTGATGCAGTACCGCATTCCGCCCGCCTCTGGCGGGCCATCGGGAAATACGTGGCCCAGATGTCCGCCGCATTTTGCGCACAGCACCTCTGTGCGGATCATGCCAAAGGAAACGTCGCGCTTTTCCTCGACCGTTTCCTCGTCCGCTGGTTTGGTGAAAGCGGGCCAGCCGCAGCCGCTATTGTATTTCGCATCGCTTTCAAACAGCACCGTGCCGCAGCCCGCACACATATATTCGCCGTCTTCGTAGTGCTTGTCATATTCGCCGGTGAAGGCGCGCTCTGTCCCCGCTTCGCGCAGGACGTGGTATTGTTCAGGGGTTAGCTTTTCGCGCCATTCGGTGTCTGAAACAGTTTTTGGATCATCGGTCATTCTGGTTCTCCATCACACCTTAAATGGTGCTGGGGCGCAGGCGTTCCAACCCTAACCATCGACCAGCGCGTAATGCGCAGGCGGTTTGATAACATCCATCCGCTCGGTGAGAAGCGGGCGGAAACTGGGGCGGCTTTTAAACACCGCATACCATCCGCGCGTTTGTTCATGCCCGTTCCAGTCGATCCCGCCGAGATAATCCGCCACGCTGATCTGCGCGGCGGCGGCCAGATCGGCCATGCTCATCGTCGATCCCGCCAGCCACGGGCGGTTGTCGATCAACCAGTCCATGTAATCAAGGTGGCCATGCGCCATCTTCATCGCTTCGCGCAGGGCGCGGCTGTCTGGCGGCTGGCGCAGGACGATGCGTTTCTTCATCCGCTCTGACAAAAGCGGGGCTGTGACGTCGTTGTAGAAATTTTCATCGAACAGCGCCGTTAGCCTGCGGATTTCCGCGCGGCCTGTCGCCGTCCCGTTGATCATCGGGGACCGATCCACCGTCTCTTCAAAATATTCCCCGATGGCCCGGCTGTCAGCGATAGCTACACATTTATCCTCATTCACTAGAACCGGAGTTCGGCCAGCGGGGTTCAGGTTGAAGAACATGTCGGATGCCGACCACGGATCTTCGCGGACAAGGTCGTAGGCAATATTCTTCTCGCCCATCAAAAGCCTGATTTTACGGCTGAAGGGACACAGGGGAAATTGATAGAGTTGCCACATTACGCATTAACCAATGCCCGAAAGCATCAGCAAAAGCCAACACAATGACGCTGCGTCAACGCAGTTTTTTAGAGGCCCGAACCGTCCAGCATAATCAGGCACGCAGGCATGACTTTTTCGGTCTCGCCCGCATCAGTAAGGCGCTGCGCCTCCGCGCCGACAAGCGCCGAGATACCTTCACGGTCAAGCCCGGTTTCATCCATCAGCTGCGCCAGGGCGCGCACGAAAAATTCCTTCCCGCGCGTTTCAAGCACCGGCCATTTCAGCGCGGCTTCATTGCCGATGTCCTGCCCGTACGAAATCAGCGCAAAGGCAGCCGAGCAGCGCACCAGCGCCTTGCTTTGCTGGCTTAAAGCGGGGCTTAGCTGGACCTGATGCATCGATGCTGCGGGGGCCTGCGTCGTCAAGGCGAGCAGGGCGGCGGCGGTGATATGAGTGAACATGTTCGCGAACCTATCATGGAACAACTTAACCGCCCACTACAGCAATGATCCGCTTGCCGCGTCTTAGCGGCTCGCTTAGTCAGGGGATGAATCTGGAGAGGAACCATTCAAATATGATTAGCCACGTAATGATCGGATCAAGCGATATTCAGCGGTCCAAAACATTCTATAATGCCGTGCTCGGCGTGCTGGGCGCGGGCGAGCCGATGGAACATGTCAACGACACCGGCCAGACCCGGCTGTTCTATATCCACGGCGGGCACACTTTCTCTATCAGCGAGCCGATCAATGGCGAGCCTGCAAACACCGCGAACGGTTTCACGATCGGTTTCGCCTGTGACAGTCTGGACCAGGTTCAAAAGCTGCACGATGTTGCCATCGCCAATGGGGGCACCAGCGTCGAAGACCCACCCGGACCGCGTGAAGGTTCGATGGGCACGATGAACCTGTGCTATTTCCTCGACCCCGACGGCCACAAGGTCTGCGGCATCAATCGCGGCTGACGCTTAACGCGAAAGCTGAAACACCGCGAATTCGGCGCGCCAGTTTGCTGCTGGCGCGCCGATTTGTTTCTCGCCTGCGAAAAACCACGCCCGTTCTATCTGCGCGCCCTTTGCGCGGGCCAATTCGCGGAAATCATCAACGGTAACGTGGTGGATGTTGGTGGTTTCATACCAGCTGACAGGCAGCGCGCGCGTGACCGGCATACGCCCGCCAAACATCAGCGCGGCGCGGGTTTGCCAATGGGCAAAGTTGGGAAAGCTGACGAACGCCTTGGCCCCGACGCGCAGCAGCTCATCCAGCATCAGATCGGGCCGGGCTGCTGTTTGCAGGGTCTGGCTGAGGATCGCGTAATCGAATGCCTTGTCCGGGTAATTTTCCAGATCGGCGTTCGCATCCCCTTGAACCACCGAAAGCCCGCGAGCGACGCAGCGTTCCACCATCTGCGGATCGAGCTCCAGCCCGCGCGCATCGACATCGCTGGCCGCCTCAAGCTCCGCCATCAAAGCGCCGTCGCCGCAGCCAATATCCAGCACGCGCGAACCGGGCCTGACATGCGCGGCGATGGCGGCAAGATCGGGTCTTAAGGCGGGATGCGCGCCGGTCATTCGATGAACCCCTGAACCACCCGGTCAAGCTGCTCGTGCGCGAGCAGGAAACTGTCGTGGCCATTGGGCGCTGACAATTCGACAAAGCTGACCTTAGCCCCTGCCGCGTTAAGAGCGTGAACGATGTGGCGGCTTTCGGAGGTCGGATACAGCCAATCGGTGTCAAAGCTGACGAGGCAGAACCGCGCGCTGGCATTCTCGAATGCATTGGCGAGCCTGCCGCCATGCTCTTCAGCGAGATCGAAATAATCCATCGCGCGGGTGATGTAGAGGTATGAGTTCGCGTCAAACCGCTGGGTAAAGCCGCTGCCCTGATACCGCAGATAACTTTCGACCTGAAAATCGGCGTCAAAGCCAAAACTTTTCGCGCCCTTTGTCCCGTCGGGCCGGTCCTGCAAACGCCGCCCGAATTTCTCTGTCAGGCCCGCTTCGGAAAGATACGTGATGTGGGCAGCCATGCGCGCCACCGCGAGGCCGTTGTCAGGCGAGGCCTCGCCTGCATAATAATTGCCGTCGGACCATGCGGGATCGGCCATGATCGCCTGCCGGCCGACCTCGTGAAACGCGATGTTTTGCGCCGAATGGCGCGCGGTCGAGGCGATGACCAGAACCCGCTGGGCGCGCTGCGGCCAGTTTGCCGCAAGGGATAACGCCTGCATCCCGCCCATCGAACCGCCGACGACCGCATGCAGCCGGTCAATTCCCAGCCCATCAAGCAAGGCGACCAGCCCGCGGACCATGTCGCGGATGGTGATGACGGGAAAGCGCATTGCATAAGGCGCACCATCCTTGCCCGCGCTCGCCGGGCCGGTAGAACCCATGCAGCTGCCGATCACATTGGCGCAAATGACGTGGTAGCGATCCGTGTCGATCGGCTTGCCCGGCCCGACCATCCGCTCCCACCAGCCGGGTTTGCCCGTGATCGGATGCTCGCTCGCCACATATTGATCGCCGGTGAGGGCATGACAGACGAGTATCGCGTTGGACCGGTCCGCCGCCAGATCGCCATATGTCTCATACGCGATCTGCGCCCCGCCCAGCGCCTGACCGCTATCGAGCGGCAGATCGGCAGGGAGCGAATAGAGGTTGGAGGCGGTCGCGGCGTTCATCGGCTTTTCGAATTGGGGGAGGCCTGACGCGGTGTCAATCGGACTTGGCCCCCAGCACCTTCAATTGCCGCTGTTATTGCGCGGGCGAAGCGGTTATCGCCTCGCCCCGTATGACCACACGCCCCGAACCCAAACCCTGGATCCTTGGCATCCACGCCTACAAACCGGGCAAGTCCACCGCGAGCGATGGCCGCGCGCTTGTCAAACTGTCGGCGAATGAAAACCCGCTGGGATCAAGCCCGGCGGCACTTAGCGCGCTGGAGGCTGCGCGCGATGAGGCGGCGACGTATCCGGATCCATCATCGGCCGCCTTGCGCGCGAGACTGGCCGAGCTTCACGGGCTTGATCCAGACCGGATCGTGTGCGGGACGGGATCGGACGAACTCCTCAATCTCGCCGCGCAAGGGTTTGCCGGGCCGGGCGACGAGGTGCTGTTCAGCCGCCGATCTTTCGCCGTATACGATATCGCCGCCCGCCGGTGCGGGGCGACGCCGGTTGTAGCCGAAGACACCGATTTTACCGCGAATGTCGATGCGCTGCTTGGCGCGGTGACTGACAACACCCGCGTAGTGTTCCTCGCAAATCCGAACAATCCAACCGGCACCTGGATCGCGCCTGACGAGGTAAGACGCCTTCACGCAGGGCTGCGAGAAGACGCTTTGCTGGTCATTGACGAAGCCTATGCAGAATATCTCGACCCGGCTTTGCAAAATGTCGGCTTTGAACTTGCCGCTGAGAATGAAAACGTGCTGGTGACGCGCACCTTTTCCAAGATTTACGGTCTTGCCGCGGAACGCATTGGCTGGGCCACAGGTGCGCCCGGCCTGATCGACACGCTCAACCGTATTCGCGGCCCTTTCAACGTCACGGTAAGCGGTCAGCGCGCCGGGCTCGCCGCATTGGGCGATCAGGAATTCGTCGCACAAAGCCGGGAGCATAACCGTGCTGAACGCACACGTCTGGAAGAGGCGATTGCGGCGCTGGGCAATCACGGCCTTTCCAGCGTGCCTAGCGAGGCGAATTTCCTCCTCGTCGAATTTACCGGCAGCATCACGGCCAAAGACGCGCTGGGCGCGATAGCGGAGGCGGGATATGCCGTGCGCCACCTGCCTGAACCCGGACTGGACCACACCTTGCGCATCACCATCGGCAAGACGCAGGATATGGACCGGATCATCGCCGTCCTGCGCCAGCTTTGCGGTGAAACCGCATGATCCAGCGCGTTGCTGTAATCGGCCTAGGCCTGCTGGGCGGTTCGGTCGGGCTCGCAATCCGTGAACACGCGCCCGGCATTCACACCTCGGGCTTTGACCGTGACCCCGATGTCCGCGCAAGGGCCAAGGATCGCGGCCTGGTGCATGCGGTGTGCGACCGAATCGAAGATGCCGTCGCCAATGCCGATCTGGTAATTCTGTGTGTGCCCGTTGGCGCGATGGAGGCGGCGGCGCGCGCCATGGCCCCGGCCCTGCCCGATCATGCGATTATCAGCGATGTGGGTTCATCCAAGCAAAGCGTTGCCGAGGCGCTGCTGGCCGCGCTGCCGAACCACACGATCATTCCCGCCCACCCCGTCGCCGGCACCGAGCAAAGCGGGCCGGAGGCCGGATTTGCCAGCCTATTCACCAATCGCTGGTGCATCATCACACCGGCCAAGGATGCCGACCAGCAGGCCGTCGAAGCGCTGAGCGCATTCTGGACGCAGCTGGGCGCTCGGGTCGAGATCATGGATGCAGAACATCACGATCTGGTGCTGGCCGTGACCAGCCACATCCCGCACCTTATCGCCTTCACCATCGTCGGAACCGCCAGCGACCTTGAGGATGTGACCCGCAGCGAGGTGATCAAATATTCCGCTGGCGGCTTTCGCGATTTCACCCGCATTGCAGCGTCCGATCCGGTGATGTGGCGCGATGTCTTTCTGTCGAACAAGTCCGCCGTGCTGGAGATGCTGGGCCGTTTCAGCGAAGACCTGACCGCGCTGCAACGCGCCATCCGGTCAGGCGACGGCGACACTTTGCATGACCTGTTCAGCCGGACCCGCGCGATCCGCAGGCAGGTGATTGAGGAGGGTCAGGACGATGATCGCCCCGACTTCGGGCGAGAGGATCATTCCTGATAGGCGCGAATTCAGCGATTCAGCGCGTTGATCGCAGAGTGGACCCGCTTTTCGATTTCAGGGCGCGATAATCCGGCAGGGATCGTCTCGCCTACGCGATAGGTGATAGTACCGGGCCGTTTGTCCAGCCGGTGATACAGCGGCCCGCTATCGACCGCGATCGGCACGACCGGCAGGCCGAGTAGTTTGTAAATGCCCGCAAACCCGGATTGCAACGGAACTTCGTGCCCGTGTCGCACCCGCGTCCCCTCCGGAAAAATCACCAGAGGTCTGCCTTCGTTCACGCGGCTGCGCGCGGTGGAGATCATGGTGCGCAGAGCGCCCGCGCCGCCATCGCGGGCGACGGGAATCAGACCATATACTTTGGCAGAATAACCCCAGCCCGGGATCCAGAACAATTCGCGTTTTGCAAACACGGTCGGGAAACTGAAGAGGCGCGGCATGTCGATTGCTTCGAAAAAACTTTCGTGTTTGACCGCGATCAGCACAGGCTCGTCGGGGATTACACCCTCTTGGACAATCTCAATCCCGATTATGTTGCAGACGCACCAGCGATGCCAGACGCCCCAGGTGGCGACCACACCTCTTAGTCTTTCCCGCCCAAACGGCACGGCGAGAACCGAGGCCACCACCAGCACGGCGGAAAATCCGTAAAAGACGAGGTAGAACACCAGACTTCGCAAAATCGCCGCAATGGTTTTCACAGGCCGATCAGTCCTGCAGCCCAGCTGGCCAGCAGCTTGTGATATTCGAGGAACAGGTTTGCAAAGCTGGGTTCGGACGGCACAGCATCGCGCACGACCGTCACCCCGTTTGGCAGCGTGCGAGACAGCTCCCCTGCGGCGCGGCGCATGTGCCAGTCAGTCGTTACCAGCCGGAGCGACCGGACCTCGTTATCCTCGACCCATTTGGCGGTTTCAGAGGCGTTGCTGCGCGTATCGACCGCGGCAAAGCCCAATGTGATGCAGCATTCCAGTTGCGCCTCATCGACGCCGAATTGCGCGGCAAATTCGCCGGGCTTCACTTCGCGGTCGACGCCGCTGACCAGCAAATGGTCGGCAAGGCCCGCATCAAGCACTGCGATCCCTTGCGCGATCCTGCCTCCGCCGCCGGTCGGGACGACCACGGCATCGGTTTCAACAGGGCTGGCCGGTTCCGGCAGCGCGAACGCAAACCAGACAAAGCCCAGCGCCCAGATTAGGACCGCGGCAGAAAAGGCTCGTCGAAACACCATCGTCCAGCTTTACAACATAGATTTGAGGGCGAGCTTAATCGTGATCCGCCCCGTGATCAGGGCCAGCACTACGCCAGCGACGGGTATGGCTGCAATCACAATCCAATCCGGCATACCAAGACCGCCCGCGCCAATCATTCCGCTATCAAGTGCGGAAAACTGCCGCCCAAGCAGCCAGACCGCCGCAAGGCCCAGCACCAGGCCCATCGCCGCGCCGAAGACGGCATCGCGCACGACGGACCTTTGGAATATCTGGGTGATCTGTGTGTCGGTTCCGCCCAGCAGGTGCAATATCTCCACCGTATCGCGGTGGTTCGAAAAGGCATTGCGCGCGGCCAGCCAAACCGCCGCAGCAGTCGCCAGCGCCACCAGCGCAATCAGCGCAAGCGCCAGATATTGCAAAGCGGCCAGCGCATCGTAGACGGGCCGCAGCCAATCCGACTGCGCATCAATCCGTGCGCCGGGCACGCCCGCGTCCAGCGCCGCCTGAAGCGTCGCAATCTCCGCCTCATCCGCGCGGCGCACCAATTCGGCATCGATTAGAGCGGGCATCGGCACCGTATCGCCCGTCGCCGCCGTGCCCAGCCACGGTTCAAGCAATGCGGCAAGCTCGGCCTCCGGCACAATGCGAACATCGGCCACGATCGGCTGAGCAGAGAGCAGTATGGCTGCATCCTGCGCCAATTGCGCGCGGCGTGCCTGATCGGCTTCGACAATCTGCACGGTTACAGAGCCGGAAAGATCGGCGCGCGCGCTGTCGGCAAGGTTGCGCAGCGACAATCCGCCCGCCGCCGCAATCACCACCAGCGCGATTAGGATCGCTATGACCCACGGGATCGGTCCTCCGAAACGGGTCTGCGGCAGCAATTTTCCCGCCAGGCTACCGCGCAGCTTTGCCTTTGCATCGGGGCTTGGCGCGAAAGTCCTGGGCGGCTTTCTGCCTTCGGGAGCGGCGGGATTGTTGCTCATGCGCCCACCTTGCCCGTGGTTTCGCGGAGCGGGGGAAAGCGGAGCGCACCGGTCGGGTCGGAAAGGCGGCCCTTGTTGAGCCGCATGATGAGCGAATCCGGCACTTTCTTC
Organism: Erythrobacter sp. MTPC3; assembly: GCF_042854385.1. Lineage (NCBI taxonomy): Bacteria > Pseudomonadati > Pseudomonadota > Alphaproteobacteria > Sphingomonadales > Erythrobacteraceae > Erythrobacter > Erythrobacter sp. MTPC3. The sequence continues at coordinate 12,242 of NZ_BTGP01000011.1, read as the reverse complement.
AAAAGGTGCACGTCGTGGGTGGCGACAACGACTGTCGTGCCGACCCGGTTATTCAACGCTTCGAACAGGCGCAGCAGTTTCAGCGCCATTTCGGGATCGACATTGCCGGTCGGCTCGTCCGCTATCAGCATGGCGGGGCGCGCGATGACAGCGCGGGCGATGGCGACGCGCTGTTGCTCCCCGCCTGACATTCTGGCCGGAATGGCCTGCGCACGGTGCGACAGGCCCACCCATTCAAGCATATCCGACACCGCTTTCATCACCTTGCCTTCATGCGTGCCGGACAGGCGCAGCGGCAGGGCAACATTGTCGAACGCAGACAGGTGATCGACCAGCCCGAAATTCTGGAACACGACACCAAGCCGCCGGCGAAATTCCGGCAGGCGTTCCCGCGGCAAGGTAATCATGTCCTCGCCAAACATGCGGATCGCGCCGCGCGAAGGCCGCTGCGCAAGGTAGAGCAGTTTTAAAAGGCTTGTCTTACCCGCCCCGCTGGCTCCGGTCAGGAAATAGAAACTGCCCGGATGGAGCGTAAAGCTGAGATCGCTCAGCACCTCTGGATCAGTGCCATAGCGCAGCCCGACATTGTCGAATTTCACAATTTCGCTTGGCCGCTCGTTCATCAGTCGGGCTTATCAGCGCCCTTGTGCCGGTGCTAGCCAATCCTGCCAAACAGGTGTGGGTTTGCCGCCCTCAAAGCACCCGAATGGTGCAGCGATGTGGAAAAAAGCACCGATTCGGGCGGTGAAGCGTGCCCCGCACTTGTGCCCGCCGCCCCCGTGCTTATTGAATTTTACACCATGATTATTTCCTGCCCTGCTTGCTCGACGCGATATGTAGTGCCGGATTCGGCCATCGGGATCGAAGGCCGGACGGTGCGCTGCGCCAAGTGCAAGCATTCCTGGTTTCAGGATCCGCAGCCGCTGGACCTCACCGAAAAGGCAGATGAAACACCTTCCGCCGCTACCCCGGCCCCCAGCCCCGCCCCTACCGAGGCTTCTCCGTCACCGGAACGGGCTGAACCTGAGGCGGGACCAGCGCCCACACCGAGTCCGGCGCCTGCACCTACGCCGCCTGCCGAAACAGCGGCTCCATCGGTCAACCACTGGCGCACGCCAGACAGCGTGAAAGCCCCGTATTCCCGTCCGCAAGGGGTTGATCCGGTCGATCCGGTAGCAGGCGGCATTGCAGCGCGTGCTCTAAGGCAGGGTCTGACCAACAAGGACCGCGGAGAAACCGAAAAACCGTTTGCCGAAGAGCCGGTGGCCCGGCCCATTGTAGACGAACCCAGCGAACCGGTCGCAGACCCGCTGGCCGATCAGCACGCCGATGCCGAAACCGGCGATGACGCTGATTACCACTATCCCTACGAGGATGAAGATACTGAGGCAGAATCCGGGTTCGATTATTCCCCGCCCTTCAGCGCGCGGCGCAATCCGCTTAAAATGTGGACCATCGCCGCAGCGGCGTTCGCCCTGCTCGCGACGGGCACCGTCTTTGCTGTCAATTATTACGGCCTGCCAAGCTGGGTCCCGATCCAGCAACCTACGTTCGGGATCGGCAATTCCGATCTCACTCTCGATTTTCCTGTCGAGGGGCAGCGCACGGAAACGCTTGAGACAGGTGCGGAAATCTTTCGTGTCCGCGGCACCATCACCAATGATAGCCAAGAAACGGTTACGGTTCCCAGTCTGCTGGTGGTCTTCAGCGATGAAAGAGGGCGGCAGGTCGGCACTTGGCCCATCGTCCCTTCACAGCGGGAACTTGCCCCGGGTGAGAGCATGAACGTGACGCAGGCGATCGCCGACGTGCCCGCCGCAGCCCGCTTGGTCGAAATCGGCTGGGCACCTAACTGATCGCACCGGGCAGCGTTTCGGCCAAGCAGCAGCGCCCGCCTCGTCTCCTGCGCGCCATCCCAAAATACGACATCCGGCAGCGCAGTGCGCGTCAAAGCGCTTGCACTGCCCGGAACCCCTTGCTACGGGCGCGCTCCTACCAGGGGCAGCACAGCTTTGTTGTCCAGATTACCCGAGTGCGGTCGTGGCGGAACTGGTAGACGCGCAACGTTGAGGTCGTTGTGGGCTAACGCCCGTGGAAGTTCGAGTCTTCTCGACCGCACCATTACTCTTTTCCCATAGTTGAACATATCATCACTAAAACCCTTGGAAACCCGGGCGTTTGAGGTGATGTCATTGACGCATCGCTGAACATCAAATACCACTGTGTCGCACCCATCAGGGTGGCTAGAAAGGTGGCTTTTGAAGTTCAGTGCACTCACGCAAATGAAGGCCAAGAACCTTGGGTCAGGCAAGTATGCTGATGGCCAGGGTCTGTGGCTCATCAAGCGCGATAAGAGCTCCGGACGCTGGATGCTTCGATTGGTCGTCCATGGGAAGCGCCGCGAAATGGGGTTATCCCCATCGATCATTCGAAGACCGCTGCCGTGCAGTCGATTTCAGGTCGGTGGAATGGCCTGAAGCCTCTTTCGTGATTGACCAGACTATCGAAGAAAAGTGTCATCGCGCCCTCATTGACCGTGATGCTATAGCTTTCGAACCAGCTCCATTCTTCATCACTCATTGCGAAGTTGTAGATTGGCTTGCCGCGATCATCTGCCGAGATGCTCTCCAATCTTCCGGTCATGCCCGAATACCGGAAGCCATCCGCTTCGATCACAATCTCGTGGTTGGCATCAAAACCTCGGCATGTGTCCATCGAAGACCAAGTGCCATGTAAGAAGTCAGGGATCGCAGCGACGTTTCCGTCCGCGATGATCTCGAAGGGCTCCAAATTTCGGCCCCATACATATTGGCCGTCGGCGAGCTTGAGCCACCGAGAGCTTGGGTCGAACGCTTTTACCTCGCTTGCGCTTGCAAGGGTTCCTTCGGCTAAACTGAAAAGGACTTCGGTGTCTTGGCTCGTCGGGAAGGCACGGACATTTGCAGGACCTATCACGTGGTAGGCGATCGCGTCAGAGACGAAGACGTCTTCGTAAGCAGTAAAGTAGGGTAAACCTTCAGCCGTTAGCTGAGGTCCTGCAAGTTCACGTTCGAACACCGACCCGATTCCATTCGAGATCGAATTGCTTGTCAAAATAGCAAGGAGAACTGCGAGCAGGATTGCTCCTCCAATGACCTGCTTGCGGTTCTCTGGTTGCCTGACATAGTCAGACAGCGCAGAGAGCTGCTCGCCGGCGCGGCCCGCGCCGCCGGACAGCGCCAACGCTGTGCGCTCTGCAAACGACGCTCCGCGTACTGTCAGCTCACCGCATTTTGGACAAAACGCAGACCTCGCCCCAAGAGCCGCCCCACACGCCTCACATTCCACAATGTGTCCCCCCTTTTAATCCCCCCCTAAATGGGTGACCGGGGTGTGCACCCCCGATCACCCGCTCCTTTTCAGGAGTGCCGGACAGGTTAGTCTCGGCCTTCCAGGCGCACGCGGAGCCACTCCAGCACTTCGTCCTCAACCCATCCGACCCGGCACGGGCCCAGCTGTACCCGCTTGGGGAATAGGCCGGCCTTTTCCAGGCGTGCGATGTGCTGAGGCGAATACAGAACCAGCTCCTTGACCTGACGCTTCGACAAAATCCTCATCACGATGTCTCCTTGATTGAAGAGCATCGCGATGCTCGGACTTACGACAATCCCCGAGGCCGAGTGAGGTTAGCGCGCGACAACTAAAAGGCAAGTAATGGTCGATTCTCAGGTTTTGGCGTATTTTTTCGCTTGGCAGGAGGCATTACTTTAGATTTTCTCAAGTGACACAAGAGATGTTCTCTGATTAAGTGCTTGGAGTGCGCAAAGGAAAATCCGTGACCGAAGAGCTTCGCCGTGACACCTTGTTCGTAGCGCTTACGCGGCCGCAAATGTTCGCCGGGGTCAGTTATACATTTTTTGTCATCAACGCGATTATAGCTGTAGAGCTCTTTCTGATATTTAGAGCATGGTGGGTGCTCCTAATTGCCGTCCTCATTCACGGCATAGGTATCCTCGTGAGCTTGCGCGAACCGCGTATCTTCGACCTTTGGATAACGCGGGTGCGCAACTGTCCGCGGATCAAGAATTACTCGGTGTGGCGATGCAATTCCTACCGCCCCTGACGCGCGATCCCAAAACGATTAAGTACGAGACTGCTGCTGGCGAGCACCTGCCCTACGCGCGGCATCTTGACGATGTAACGATTGAGACCCGCGATGGCTTGCTCATGCAAACAGTCAGGCTGGGCGGCCTGCTGTTCGAAACCGCAGATAGCGAGGAATTGAATTACCGCAGCAGCCTACGCGATGCGATGCTGCGGACGCTTGGTTCGTCTCGCTTTGCAATCTACCATCACGTAGTGCGGAGGAGCGCCGAGGCTGCGCTCAGTCCTGTTACGGCGGATGATTTCTCTGTCCAGCTGGACGAGCGCTGGCGGGAGAAGCTCAGCGGCAAACAGCTTTATGTAAATGAGCTGTTTCTCACGATCGTGCGTCGCCCGCTTCAAGGGCGCATCGGTTTACTCGACCGGCTACGCGGCCGGTTCGCGCGCAGTTCAAATACCAATGCTGGGCTCATTGCTGCTGAGAAAAGCGCATTGGACCGCGCGAGGGAAGCTCTGACGGCGTCCCTGTCAGCCTATGATCCGCGGGCTCTGAGCGCTTACGACACGCCCGATGGCAAACGGTCAGAACCGCTGGAGTTCCTCTCCTGCTTGTTCAATGCCGATATGCGTCCTGTGGCGATGCCGCATGGGGACCTTGGGCATTTTATCCCAGCCCGGCGAATCAGTTTTGGTCAGGACACGGTCGAACTTGCTCCGATGGGTCAGCTGCCGCGCCGCTTCATCGCGATGATATCGGTAAAAGATTATCCCGGAGCGACCTTTCCAGGGATGTTTGACGAGCTGTACCGGCTTCCATTCGAACTGCACGTCACACAGAGCTTTGCGATGGTTGAGCGCGCGCAGGCACTCGGGCAGATGAACCTTGCGCTAAGGCGCATGAAATCGGCCGAGGATGAAGCGCTGTCGCTGCGAGACGAGCTCACGGGTGCGAAAGATGAAGTCGCAGCCGGACGCGCCGGGTTTGGAGAGCATCACACAACTATCGCAGTCCATGCCGAAAGCATCGCTGCTCTTCAGGATCACGTTGCCGAAGTCACGGCGATGCTGGCTGATCTAGGGATCAATGCGGTTCGCGAGGACATTGCGCTGGAGCCGGCATTCTGGGCGCAGTTCCCAGCCAATTTTCGCTATATCGGGCGGCGCGGTCTGGTTTCGACAACCAATTTTGCTGGCCTTGCCAGCCTGCACAATTTTCCGGTTGGGCGCGCGCAGGGAAATCATTGGGGCGAGGCAGTTACTTTGCTGGAGACGACCGCTGCTGGGCCCTATTTCTTCAATTGGCACAATCAGGATCTTGGCAATTTTACGGTTATCGGGCCGTCCGGTTCCGGCAAGACCGTTGTGCTTAACTTCTTGCTCGCCCAGGCTCGCCGCTTTCATCCGCGCATCATCTTCTTCGACAAGGATCGCGGTGCGGAGTTGTTTTTGCGTGCAATTGGCGGGACCTATGACCGGTTAACCTCTGAAACGCGCTCCGGTCTCAATCCGCTGCAGCTTGATGACACGCCGACCAACCGTTAGTTCCTGATCGAGTGGCTAACCCTGCTCGCTGGAACCGCATCCAGCGCTGAACTCGACCAGATCCGTGATGCTATCGACACGAGCTTCCAGCAGCCAATCGAACGCCGCCGCCTTCGCTACCTCGTGGAGCTGTTCCGGGGCGGAGCGCGCCCGCATTCAGATGATTTGTATTCGAGACTGCGTCCCTGGTGGGGTCAGGGCGAGCGCGCCTGGCTGTTCGACAATGCCAAGGATCTGACCGACCTTTCATCGGAGACAGTCGGCTTTGACATGACCGCGATCCTTGACGATCCAACTGCCCGCACGCCTGCGATGTTCTATTTCTTCCACCGGGTCGAACAAAGACTGGACGGCGAGCCCGCTATCATCATCATTGACGAGGGCTGGAAGGCGCTTGATGACGAAGTGTTCGTGCGCCGGATCAAGGATTGGGAAAAGACAATCCGCAAACGCAACGGCATTGTCGGTTTCGCCACGCAGAGCGCGCAGGATGCGCTCGAAAGCCAGATCGCCAGCGCCATCATTGAACAGGCTGCAACGCAGATATTCATGATCAATCCAAAAGCGCGGCCGGAGCATTACATCAACGGGTTCGGGCTTTCTCGCCACGAATTTGATCTGGTCCGCACTTTGCCCGACACCTCGCATTGCTTTTTGATCAAGCATGGGCGTGAAAGCGTGGTGGCGCGGCTTGACCTGTCGGGCGAGCAGGACCTGCTGACGATCTTGTCGGGCCGCGAAAAGACCGTCAGGCTGTTCGACGAGCTGGTCGGGAAGACCGGCCCCGATCCCGCCAATTGGCTTCACGTTTTGCTGGAGAAAGCTGCCTGATGGCCTGTCCTGCTATCATCACGGGCGAACAGTTTCTTGTGCGCGTGCTGTCGCATATCGATTGTCAGGCGCAGGTGATCGGCAGCTATGGCTATATGGCGCTGGGTCAGCCTGGTTCGGTCGCATCCACTTTGGTCGCAGGCCTTCTTACCCTGTTTATCGCCTTTTTCGGCATCCGCCTTTTGTTCGGCCCTACTCCGGGGGCTCGCGATCTGGTCTATGATGTGCTCAAGATCGGCATTGTCCTGACACTCGCGTTTTCCTGGCCTGCCTTCCGCACGGTGGTCTACGACGTGACCCTCAAAGGCCCTGCTGAGATCGCAAGCGTGATCCAAGCGGGCAGCGGGAACGCGAACGCCGAAGGATTTCCTGCGCGGCTTCAGGAGGTCGACAATGCCGTGGTGCAATTGACGACGATCGGAACCGGGCGAAACACAGGGCAATTCATTGATCAGAATGAGCCGGGTGCGACCTTCGAAGGGACCGCCCTGCAAGACGATTCCGCATTCGGCTCGGCACGGCTGCTGTATCTCGCGAGCGTCATAGGTTCGCTCGCGCTGCTGCGGATCGGAGCGGGTCTCTTGCTTGCACTCGCACCAGTTGTGGCCGCGTTATACTTCTTCAATCAAACGCGGGGGATTTTTGCCGGATGGCTAAAGGGGATTGTCCTGACCGTGGCGGGCTCGGTCGGGGCGACCATGGTGCTAAGCGTACAACTGGCCATCCTTGAGCCATTCCTCGCCGATGCAGTGCGCGTGCGCAGCTTGGGCTATGCCGTTCCGTCAGCGCCGACCGAACTGTTTGCGATCATGCTTGCCTTTGCAATCGTGCAGCTGGTGATGCTGTGGTTCCTCGCCAAAATTGTGTTCAACCGCGGATGGCTTACACTGCCAGACTTCGCGCGGTTTGCCGAACCGGCCGCGGCGTCTCCAATCCTTGTATCTTCGAACCAGCTCCAATCGCAGCCTCAAATCCTGCGCGCGGAGCGGATCAGCAACAAGATCGAAAGCTCGATCCGCCGCGAAAACGAATATTTGGGTTCGAGATTGCTGCGCAGCGAGACGCCGAGAACAGCAAACGCTGGCGAAGCACCAGACAATGCGACGAGATCGCCGCGTCTGGGTAATTCCTACCGCCGTTCCGCCACCAGACCATCACGGGCCGCAACCATGCGGGACAAAACTTCATGACCGCTAGGCCAGACCACGATTTTCCCGACCTGCCTGTCGCCGAAAGCTGGGCGAAAAGCGTTACCGAGGACCTCGAACGCTCCAACCGGCGCGCTTGGGCTGTCGCGATCATCGCTGCGCTGATCGCGCTGCTCGAAGCGGCTGCACTTGTTCTTCTCGTTCCGCTCAAGACGGTCGAGCCCTACACGCTACTGGTCGACCGCCAAACCGGCAATGTGGAAGGCCTCAGCCCCATTGACGAGATGCTTGTCACGCCCGATGCCGCGCTAACCCGCTCAATGCTGGTTCAGTATGTAACCGCACGCGAAAGCTTTTCGCAGGACAGCCTGCAGACCGATTATCGCAAGGTGGGATTGTGGTCGGATAATACGGTAACGCAGCAATACAGCCGCGCAATGGACGCAAGCAATCCGGCCAGCCCGCTTGCGTACTTGCCGGGCAGAGCGACGATCAAGACTGAGATAAAGAGCGTCTCGACCCTCTCGGAAGGGCGTTCAATGGTGCGCTTCACCACGGCCCGCATTGATCCGGGCGCAGCGCCGCAGATTTCACAACATTGGATCGCCATCATTGGGTACGGCTTTAGCACCGCTGCGATGACCGAGGCTGACAGGTACATAAATCCGCTTGGCTTTCAGGTCACCAGCTATCGCCGAGATGCAGAAACACTGCCTGAAGAGAACATCGTTAACGGCATTGAGCAGCCAGAAGCGCAGCCCCAACCATGAAGCCAATCGTCTTGACCGCAGCGCTTTGCCTAATCTGTTCCCCCTTGGCGGCACAGATATTTCCTACGCCTGGCCAAGACACGCCGCGCATTCAGACAGTGCAATGGCGCTCAGGCGAGGCAATCGTTCTAACGGCCTTGCCGCAGACCGGATTGACCCTGATGCTCGAGCCAGGCGAAACAATCCGCCGGGCCAGCCTTTCCGGCAGTAATGCCTGGGACGTGATGGTCTCCATCGAGCAAGACAGCATTCAAGTCACGCCGCAAGCGGGTGCAGCACCTGCCAGTCTGGCAGTGGACACCGATATGCGCTCGTATGAGTTTATCCTTGAAACCGGACGCGGATTGCAAGCAGCTTATCTGGTACGGCTTCAGTATGGGTCGGAACGATTGGCTAAAGGTCTGCAGCAGCAAAAGGCTGAAGAACTAACCGGCCTTGCCTGGTCATACCGATTGCGCGGCGATAAATCTGTGCGGCCCGCTTTGGTTCGAGACAATGGCGCTAAAACCGTCATCAAATACGCTGAAGGCCAAGCCCTTCCAGCAGTTTTTGCTATCGGACCCACTGGCGAGGAAGAAGTGGTCGCAGGCTATATGCGCGGCGATCGCTTCGTCATCGACCGCGTTCACGAGCGGCTCGTTTTCCGCATTGATAAAGAGAAGGCGACCGCTCGGCGCAGCACCAAGCCGGAGGAGGACCAATGAATGAGGCGAAGCTAGCAGGTTCGGGCAGCGACCGACAGCCCGGTGACATCCGGCCAGTAGTGGCTACTGGTAATAATGGAAACTGGACCCTTTGGGCTTTTCTCGTCGTGCTCGCGATTGCCGGTGCGTGGCTCTTCAATGCCCTGTCCTCAGCGCGCGAAGCGGCTGATACATCCTCAACGCTAGCCCAAAGCGGCCCCACCAATGGCCGCATTGCTTCTCCCGACCCTCTGCGAATTCCCGAACGCTTTGCTGATATGCAGCCACTCGCAGAGCCGGCCGTTATCGAGCCGCGTCAACCGGTACAGGCGCGCGTTCAACCGCCAGCTCCTGTCCTGCCCGCGCTGCTTCCAACGTTTCAACCTGTGCCGCGCGTGCAGCCCGTCACACCTGCTCCAGCCCTCCCGCAGGTGGTGTTCGAGAACCGTGCGCCTCGCCCTCCTGCGCCAAGCTCAGCGGCAACCTCCGATCTAGAGCGCGTGACAGCGAGCCGCCTCAGCAATCCGTCGCAGACCATCCCCAAAGGCACAGTCATACCCGCAGTGCTTGAAACTGCGTTAGATTCCACCCGCCCGGGCGGCGCCAGGGCGCTGGTCCAGCGCGATATGTACGGCTTCGATGGCACCCGTGTTCTGATACCTCGCGGTAGCAGGCTGTATGGCGAGTACGAAACCGGAATTGATCGCGGACAGAACCGGGCATTGGTTCAGTGGACCCGGCTCATGCGGCCTGATGGCGCAACGATCGCGCTCGACTCGCCCTCATCAGATCCGCTTGGAAGAGCGGGTATCAAAGGCAAGGTAGACGGTAAGTTCTGGCAGCGTTTTGGCGGAGCCTTGCTGAACTCGATCTTGGATGTTGGAGTTGGGCTTGCGGTTAACGAAGCAAGCGACGGTGTCATAGTCGCGCTGCCGGGCAGCACCCAGAATGTCCAGGTTGCAGATACAGAATCGATCCGCCCAACGCTCAAGGTTAAGCATGGCACAAGCGTATCGGTGTTCGTCGCGCGCGATCTCGACTTTTCGAGTGTTGATCCGTGAGCTTGACCGATCTTGATGGAGACACCGGGGAGACCGCAGGATATTATCTGGACAGTTTTCTGGCCCCGCTCGCGCCTTACCTTGGGCGCAACGATGTTACCGACATTTGGATCAATCGACCAGGCGAGGTCTGGATAGAGAGCCTGGGCGGCGGGATTGAACGGCGCGACGATCCAAGTGTCAGTTCGGCATTGCTGGAACGACTTGCCCGCCAGATCGCGGCGTATTCATCGCAGGGCATTTCGCGCGCGCACCCGCTTCTAGCAGCGTCTTTACCCGATGGCAGCCGCGTGCAGATTGCCGCACCGCCTGCGACACGCGAAGGGTATGCGCTGGCAATCCGCCGGCATGTCTCCGCCGATCTTTCGATTTCTGATTGGGAAGAAGCTGACGCGTTTGACGGGTTGCACGCCGGTCCAGCGTCCCGGTTATCCGATCGGAAGCTTGTGCCTTTAGGAGCGAGGGATGCAGCCAGCCATTTGCGAGGTGCGGTGAAGGAGCGACGCAACATTCTGGTATCCGGCGGTACGTCGTCTGGGAAGACAACGTTTCTCAACTCGCTTCTCGGCGAAATACCTGAAACCGAACGCCTCGTACTCATCGAAGATACGCCCGAACTGTTCATTCGGCATCAAAATGCTGTCGGTCTGATCGCGGCACGCGGTGAAGAAAGTGAAGCGAATGTAACCGCAGAAGACCTACTGATCGCCGCGTTGAGGATGCGGCCCGATCGGATTGTCTTGGGCGAATTGCGCGGGGTGGAGGCCTTTACATTCTTGCGCGCAGTCAATACCGGCCATCCGGGGTCCATGACGACCGTACATGCCGACACACCAGCGAGGGCAATTGAACAGCTCTCACTTCTCGTGCTTCAATCAGGTTCTAAACTCAGCCGAGACGATGTGCGGCACTACGTTCGCGAAAGCGTGGATGTGTATGTGCAGCTCGAACGACGCAATGGTAGGCGGTGCGTTAGTGAAGTGCTGGTGGCAGAGTAGAGGATGGTGATCAGTCAGCAGCAATCATTGTTTGAGCCAACTGGTGAACCTGTGCTGGCAAGCTCGATTGCATGGATCACTTCTGTAATCGGCGGCAGCTTTGGTTTAATCCTTCTCACGCTTTCTGTCGCGATCATTGGGTTCCTGTTTATTTCTGGTCAACTGCCTCTTCGGTTTGGTTTGCGCTTTATTCTTGGTTGTTTTGTTCTAGCCGGAGCTTCAACGATTTCAGCGGCGCTCTTTGATGTTCCGATGAGCGAACAAGGCATAGGTGAGAATCCACTTACAGAGCCTGTTTTGTCAACCGATGGGAGAGTACTGGATCAATTGCCAGATGATCTAAACCCAAGTGCCAGTACACGCCGCGAATGAGTCAAGCTCTTTCGGAGGTCCGTGAGCTTGAGCACGAATGTTTGCTTCAAGCAACTAGTAGCCAGCGCAACCCGGCATGACTCGACAACCGCTCGCAGACCAGCTTTGCACCTCCCAGCAGACCCTCGCCCAGTATGAGGTCGGGCGGTCGCCGGCGGCGCGAACATGCTCACTGTCCTCTGCGAACTGCTCGATCTGGCCCTCAACGAGCTGCTGGTCGGCAAGGTGCCTGCCTGCACTCCCGGCAAGCGCGGCCCGACCTCGCGGCTGCAACGTCAGATAGATGCCGTCGCGCAGCTTCGCAAGTCAAAGCAGAGGTTCGTCTCCAAGATGCTCGATAACCTCCTAGCCCAAAACGAGGAACAGCAGAGCGCCACCGGCCGCCTGATCCTCTCTCTTTAGCGGCAGATCAGCGCGGGAAAGACGCAAGGGGGCCGGGAACAATCCCACAGCCCCCAGGCGGAGCATTTTGGCTGCTCTATAGACAGTCAAGAGAAGCGGCGCTTTCCGGCTGCAGCCCACCTCCGCGCAGCCGCCCACCTGCAGCCGACTGCAGTGCCAAGGCCCTGATATCGCTCACGAACACCTGACCTGCGCAAACGCTGCAGCGGGCTGCAGGTAACGCACCGTCCTCCTAAACACCTCTAATCCCTGACTAAATACGCTGCAGACACCCATGGCTCCACCGTGTTCGGTGTGCTTAGTCAATAGGGACTAGCACTCATTTGAACGATGCCGCCACGAACCGCTCCAG